>CAZKYJ010000253.1:0-6995 GCA_964556355.1 uncultured Verrucomicrobiales bacterium
GAGTATTCTTTCCACCACCCATGATCAAACTCGACTCCATCCTGAACATCGCCGTCCTCATGGTCGGCCTGGCCGTATCTCCTATCATGTCTGCTGCAGAACCCAAAGAACTCGCCGAGGTGCCGCCAGTGCCGGAAGGCGCCGAAGTGCTGACCCTCGGTGCCGGATGTTTCTGGTGCGTCGAGGCCGTCCTGGAGAAGCAGGAGGGGGTCCTCCACGCGACCTCCGGCTACATGGCGGGAAAGTTCGACCGCCAGCCCACCTACCCGGAGGTGTGCACGGGACTGACCGGATTCGCCGAGGTGGTTCGGGTCGTCTACGACCCGGAGAAGCTGCCCACCGACCACCTTTTGAAATGGTTCTGGAAGCTCCACGACCCGACGCAGCTCAACCGCCAGGGCGCCGATGTGGGCACCCAGTACCGCAGTGCGATTTTCTACTACGACGACGCCCAGAAGGCGGCGGCGGAGAAGTCGCTGGCGGAGGAGGATGCCTCGAACAACCACCTGGGGAAAGTGGTGACCGAGATCACCAAGGCATCCACCTTTTATCCGGCGGAGAAATACCACCAGGAATATTATCAAAATAACAAGAACGCCGGCTACTGCCGTGCCGTGATTCTTCCCAAACTCGAGAAGCTCGGGCTCGCTGACTAGGCGGGCGGCTCGGGACGCCGGGCGTCTACCCCGAAAGCTGAGAGTAGAAAGCTGACATCTCCAGCTCCGTCTCCCCGTGCATCAACTCGACGAGCACGGGGACGCCGGGGACGAGCATCTCGAGCAGGGTGCGATTGGTGATGCTGGCGGAGTCGCGCTCGTCGGCGACGGAGTTGAGGACGAGTCCGGCGCAGCGCAGCCCGCGCGCGCGGATGGCATTGACGGTGAGGAGCGTGTGGTTGAGGGCACCGAGCTTGTTGTCGACCACCACGAGGACGGGCAAGGCGAGTTCCACCGCGAGATCGGCGACCGAGTAGTCGGTCGAGATGGGCACCTCCCACCCGCCGGCACCCTCCACGATCACGCTGGGAAACCGGTCCGCCAGGGCGCGGTAGCCGGCAACGAGAGCGCTCGGATCGACGGGGCGGTTCTCGATGAGGGCGGCCGCCATGGGCGAGGCGGGCGTCTTTAACCAGAGGGGGTTCAGCTCCTCGAGCGCGACGCCCGGCTCCCCGGCGGCGAGGAGCGCATCGGCATCGTCGCGGTCGCCGCACGCGATGGGCTTGTAGCCGGCGGCTCGCTGCCCGGCGGCACGGAGCGCCCGGAGGAGGAGGCAGCAGAAATACGTCTTGCCCACCCCGGTGCTGGTGCCGGTGACGAAGGCGCGCAACGGATCGGCGGAGGTCACAGGTCGAAGGCGGCCGGCACGGACGGGGCGGGACCCGGGGGCGGGCTCTTCTGCAGCTCGTTGGTGATCACGTACCAGAGGACCGTGGCCAGGAAGAGGCAGCCGAGTTTAGCTTTGAAGTTTCGAAGTAGCAGAGCCATCGCGTTTCGTGGTGGTAGATTCGGGGGAGTCGTCCTCCTTTTTCTCGCGCTCGAGGGTGAGGAGTTCGGCCAGGCGTGCTTTGAATTCTTCCGAGTCGAGGTCGCGTTCGATCTGGCCCTTGTGGCAGATCGAAATATTCCCGGTCTCCTCGGAGACGACGATGGCGATGGCGTCGGTCTCCTCGGTGATCCCCATGCCGGCGCGGTGGCGGAGGCCGATGCTGCGGTCCATCATCTCGCGCTGGCTGACCGGGAAGACGCATCCGGCGCCTTCGATGTTGTCCTTGCGCACGATCATGCCGCCGTCGTGCAGCGCGGTCTTGTGGTGGAAAATCGTGAGGATGAGCTCGTTGGAAAACTCGCCGTCGATGACCACGCCGGTCTCCAGATACTGGTTGAGATCGATGCGGCGCTCGATGGCGAACAGGGCGCCGTATCGCTTGGCGGAGAGCTTTCGCGTCACCTCGTCGAGGCGCTCGACCAGCTCGGCCTTCTGCTCGGTGAGCGAAAAGAACTGGTGGCTCCCGATCTCGGCCAGCGCCCTGCGCAGCTCGGGCTGGAAGATGATGACCATGGCGATGAGCAAAAATGCCGAGAGCCAGCGCACCATCCACCCGACGACCGGAAGCTCGCCGAGCTGGGCGACGAGGGTCAGAGCGATCATCGCCGTGGCCAGCAAGATGATGACATGGACGCCGCGCGTCTCCCGGAAGTAAGAGTAACCCAGGTAGAGAATCCCCGTCAGGATGAGGATCTCCAGGGCGTCCCGCCAATGGTTCAGGGCAAAATCTAGCAGCGTGTCTAACATTCTCCAAATATCAACGGGCGCAGTATAGCAGAGCGGGCGCCCGGGCGCGAGGGGAGGAGTGGGAATCGCCTTGCTTGTCGCACGAGCGGCAGGTTATCATTGCCTCTGATGGAAACTGGAGCCGCCCAGTCCGAGCCGCCGCCGGTGCCGCCAATGCCCGACGGGAAGCAAGGAAGCGCTGCGATGCGGTGGTGCGTCGGGATCGGGGCGATCGTGTGGGTGGGGTGGATCGTCGGGTGCGAGATTGGGGAAATCCTCGATGCCGAAGACCGTCGTTGGGAGGTGTTCCCCATCGTGTTGTCGCTCGCCAGCGTCCTGGTTGTCTGGGCGGCAGTGCAGCTTTTGAGGAAGCGGCGGATGGCGCTGGCAGTGAAGCTGATCGCCGGTTTTGCGTCGGTGAATGGCGTGATCATGGGTCCGGGGATCGTGTTGTGGGCGTTGTTTCCTGACGGTCCGCCCGAGTGGACGGACTCGATGGCGACGATACTTGTCGCAACGATCATCGGGGTGGCGTTCTACCTTGTGGTGGTCTCGTGGACGCTGCTGCCGCGCGGGACGAGGCTCGGGGGCAGCCGGATGCTCGTCGGGGTGACCGTGTGCTGGATCTTCGGTCTGGAGGCGGGGATCTTGTTTTCCGAGGTCATTCGAGAACTCTATACCTCAGATGAAAATCCCTATGGACGCTCGCCGTCGCCGGTCTCGGGGTTTGCGGTGCTGGGCGCCGTTGGTGTGGGGTTTCTCTGTCGACGAATCTTTCGGGCTCCCGCGCCGAGCTGGAACCTCCGGCAGCGGCGGCGGAAGGGCGAGAGGGCGGGTGGGTAGCGGAGCCCCGGAGGGGAGATCCGAGCCCGTGCGCCCGCGATTGGCGAACGGGGCGGCTCATTCCAAGATCGCCTCGGTCATGCGTAGCGCCTGGGCGTTGTGGGGGACGTTGTGGACCCGGAAAATGCGGGCACCGTGCTCGCGGCCGTAGCTGGTGAGGGCGACGGTCGGCCAATCGCGGTCGAGCGGCTCGGTGGTGTCGGTGAGCGTGCCGAGGAACGACTTCCGCGAAACGCCGTGGAGCAAGGGGCGCCCCAGGGCGGCAAAGTCGGGCGTGGCGCACAGGAGGGCGAGGTTGTGATCCAGCGTTTTCCCAAACCCGATGCCCGGGTCGATGGCGATGCGCGCAGGATCGATCCCGGCGGCCTCGGCGGCGGCGAGGCGCGATGTGAGATAGGCGATGACCTCCGCGACCACGTCGTCGTAGTGCGGGGAATTCTGCATGGTGCGCGGCTCGCCGCGCATGTGCATGAGGACGATCCCGCAGCCGGAGGCGGCGGCGAGAGCGGGCATGGCGGGGTCGCCGTCCAATGCGGTGACGTCGTTGAGGATATCGGCACCGGCGGCGAGCGCGGCCCGGGCGACCTCGGCTTTGGAGGTGTCGATGGAAACGAGGGCAGTGCAGCCGGCATCGCGCAATCCGCCGATGACCGGGACGGTCCGTCCGATCTCGGTGGCCGCATCGACGGGCGCCGCGCCGGGCCGGGTGGACTCGCCGCCGACGTCGAGGATGTCGGCACCGTCCCGGACCATCGCGAGCCCGCTCGCGATAGCGGCATCCACGTCGCCGAACTGGCCGCCGTCGGAGAACGAATCCGGGGTGACGTTGAGGATCCCCATGATCAGGGCGCGGTCGGTGAGGTCGAGGGTTCGCCCCCCGATGCGCCAGGTGATCGCGGTCGCGTGCGCCATCCCTCCCGATACCTCAGTCTGCGACTTTGACCCGGACGAAATAGCGCGCCTTCGCCGGGAGCCCCTCGAGAGAGCGCCACGTCTCGTTGGCGGTGCCGTCCCCGTTGGGGGAGCTGCCCACGAGGGTGGCGGCGGAGTCCTCCCACGCCACCATGTCCTCGGAGAGCTGAACGGTGTAGGTCAGCCCTTCGGCGTTCAGATTGCGGCGGAAAACGACCGTGAGGAATCCCCCGTCCACCGTCACCGCAGGGCTATCTTCGTTGCTTGGAGTATCCGGCGGGCTCCCGAAGGCAAATTCGAGGAAATTGATGAGCGCGTCGCCGTCGTCGTTCCCGAGGAGATCGGTGATCCCGTTGGCCGTCGCCCACTGGTCGGTGGTGATGGTATCACTGCTCCCGGGGTTGCCGCCGTGCGCGCTGCTGGTGCGCCAGCTGGCGGGCAGCGCGTGATCGGGGAGCGAGGCGGGGTCGATGAGGACGAGGCTCGGTCCGCCGCCGTCGGCGGACGGAGGCCACGGAAGCACGTCGTCATAGGTAAACTCGCGGATGACGTTCCCGGCGCCGAGCGATAGGCGCACGTTCTCCCCCCCGTTGGAGAAGTTGTCGGTGCCGTAGTTTCCGGCCACCGGCAGCCCGCTGCCGTAGCGCGCTTGGAAAGCGGCCTCGTTCTTGACGACCAGGATGCGCTCTCCGGCAGCGAGCGTCGTGCCGGCGGCGAAATCGAAATCGACCCCCTTGGTGAATCGCACGTCCGTGAGGTCGAGGGTTTCGGTGCCGACGTTCAGGAGTTCGATGAATTCGAAGTCGTCGTTCTCGGCGGACACGGACTGTTCCGCGGCGGTCGGCCCGGGCGGGTTGTACATGAGCTCGCTGACCACGAGAGCGTCGAGATACCCGCTGACGTCCGGGGCGGCCGCGACGAACTCGACGGGTGCCGACCAGTGCCCCCACCGCCCGGCAGCGTCCCGGTGGCGGACGCGTGCGCGGTAGGTCATCCCGGCGCGGATCTCGGAGGCGGGGATCTTCTGGGACGCGGCAAATCCGGTGAGCACGCCCGATTCCCAGTCGGCTTCAATCTCGTATTTCCGGGGGACCGCCGGATCGAAGGTGGGCGCACCGACAGCGGTAACGGCGGCGAGCCGGAATTCCATGGCGGCGAACGGCGAGCCCTCCGGGCTGGAGTAGGCGGATGATTCGACGGTGATCCCATTGCTTGGAAAGCCGGAAAGGCCGGTGTAGGTCAGGGTGGGCGTGGCGGGGACGTCTTCCTCGTCGGTGAGGATGTTGCTATCGATGTAGATCTCGCGGGTGGCGACGTAGGCCTTCACGTGTTCGATCATGGAGGCAAAGCTGCGGGAGTCGGCATCTTGGTAGTAGCGCCCGTGCCCGGCCTTGTTGGGATTGATGTAGGTGGACGTGAGGATCGGGTTGTAGTCCCACATGGCGCGGTCGGCATCGACGTAGGATGCCTGGCCGGGCGTGTAGGCGAACTGGACGATCTCGTCGATGAGCATGCCGGTCTGCTCCTCGTTGAAAAGGAGGTCGCGGATTTCCCGCATGCGGTTCCGGTAGTCACGCGCGAGATCGGCGTGGACGAAGACGTCTTGGTCGAGCCGGTCGTCGGGACCGATTCCGAGGCGGTAGCGGGTCGTCCAGGTGAGATCGAGATCCCAGTTGATGACCTGCCACCTGTCGCTCAGGGGGTCGGTGGGATCGACCGGCCGGTGGTAGAAGAAGTAGTTCTTGTTGGCGTGGATGTCGTTGTCGTGGATGGCGGTGACGATGGCGTAGAAGTTGTAGTAGTCGTCGAGCGCGAGGTTCTGCTCCCAGAACGCCTGGTCCGGTGACGGGGCGCCGTCGAACGCACCGAGGAACGCGTTGAGGTCGGCCTTGTTGCTCGGCTGGGTGGGCCCCTGGTTGTTGAGTTCGCCGCTGCCACCTTCCATTTTGTAGAGGTTGCCATCCGGGAGGTCGTGCTCGTCGAGGAACGCCCCGTCCAGCTGCTCGATGGCCATGTAGAGGCCTTGGAAGTCGGTATCGAACTGGGAGTTGGCCGTGCCGGTCTCGCTGGCGTCCTCGACGATGCGGAAGTGCACGTAGTGGGTGTTCGGGGACGGGTTCCCGGCCAGGTTGTGGAGGCGGAAGCCGGCGCCCTCGAAGATCCCCTGCTCGCCGCGCTGGAGGAAGTCGCCCTGCTGGATGAGGGCGGAAAAATTGAGCTTGTCCCACTCCTCGTCGTACTCGCGGCCGTAGGGGTCTTTCGCCCGGAAGCGGTGGGAGCGATTGAAGTCGAACTTCCACATGTTCTTGCCCATGGCGTAGCGCCAGACCCCGCCGCGGGCGCGGAAGCGGATGTGGTCGTAGACCCGCCCGTCGTAAACGAGCGCGCCGTCCCAGAGATAGTCGCTTCCACCGTAACCACCGTTGCGGCTCGAGTCCGGGATGAACTGGGAGTCGATGTGCTCGGTGCGCGTGGTGATCAGCTGGTAGACGGGCACCATTTGTTGTAAGGGCGGGAGCGCGTTGAAGTCATAGGTGACATCGGGAGAGCTCGGGGTGGCTTTCGCGGTGTAGGTCGGCAGCCCGTCGTAGACGAAATAGGCGAAATTCGGCTGGGCGTCGTCCCGGTAGGGGACGCGCACCGAGGCCGATTGGGAATCGCCCGCCGTGATGCGGTAGCGGATGAGCCGCCGGTGGGACTGGACGACCGCCGGGATGGACGCGGTAAAGATGTCGGCCGCCCCGGTGGTCATCGGGAGGCTCGTCCACTCGGTCTGGTAGCGCGGATCATCGATGGTGAGGTAGTCGCCGGGCTCGACGATCTGGTACTCCAAGGTGACCCCTGTGACCCCGTCGTCGTCGGTGATCTTGGCGCTGACCGTGACCGGGGTGCCGCTCGTCGGTGTGGCGGGGAGGTGCCCGACCTGTCGGATGGCGGGTGGGGCGTTGGCGGCGAAGACGGTGTTTTGG
>CAZKYJ010000254.1:0-6988 GCA_964556355.1 uncultured Verrucomicrobiales bacterium
CTGCAAGAACTCGACCAGCGCGGCCTTGCGCATGACGGTCGCATCGATGATCTCGCCCTCGAGCAGCGGCGCGGGCGCTTTCAACTCGGTGGCGGTGCCATCGGCGGCCACGTGCTCGATCTTGAAGGTGGTCGGCGCATCGATGGTCAGGGATTTCTCGTTGGAGAAGAAATCGCCTGCCGTCATCGATGCGACGTTGGTTTTCGAATCCGGCGACCACGCGCCCATCGAGTGCGGGTTTTTCTTCGCGTAGGCCTTGACCGCGTTGGGCGCGCGACGGTCCGAGTTCCCCTCGCGCAGCACGGGGTTGACCGCGCTGCCTTTGACCTTGTCGTAACGGCTTTTGTAATCGCGTTCCTCGTCGTTCGACGGCTCTGCCGGGTAGTCGGGAATCCCGTAGCCGAGGGCCTGCAGCTCGGCGATGGCCGCTTTGAGCTGCGGGATCGAGGCGCTGATATTCGGTAGTTTGATGATGTTCGCTTCCGGGGTCGTGGCCAGTTCGCCGAGTTCGGCGAGGGCATCGCCGACCCGCTGGTCCGGGGTCAAAAGGTCGGGAAACTGGGCGAGAATCCGGCCGGCGAGCGAGATGTCCCGTATCTCGACATTGATTCCCGACGACTTCGTGAATGCCTCCACGATGGGCAAAAACGAGCGCGTCGCGAGCGCGGGAGCCTCGTCGGTTTTCGTGTAGATGATCGTGGGCGTGTTGGACATGGTGAAGGCGGTTGGTGGAGAAGCGTGTTTCGGTAAGCAGCGTTTAAGCCAGATGCCGCACCCCTTCAAACATCATTGCAATCCGCTCCCCCATCCCCCGCGCCGGCGACGGCCGAGCGCCGCTTGCGCGACGCGGGACCCACCACCCGCCCCGATGACCATCCGGCGGCGCGGCGGTGGTGCCGTGCCGCAAAAATCGCGCGGTGCAATCTCGCCGCCCCGTGGTTTCGTGGCATCACCATTTCTCCCATGCCCCGCTTCCAACGCCAGCGGGCCGCCCTCCTCGCCGGGGCGGCCTACGCCATCGCCCTGATCGCCGTCCAGTCGTGCTCCGATGAATCGGGGGGCGGCGGGAGCGCCGCGCCACCGGCGACGGAGCCGGTCGCTTTCGTACCGCCGGTGCGGAACCCCGCCGAGGGGATCGCCTACGTCGGCGCCGCCTCGTGCCGGGAATGCCACACCCAGGAGTACTCGGACTGGACCGAGTCCGACCACCACGCCGCCATGGCTGTGGCGACCGAAGAAACCGTGCTCGCCGACTTCGACGACGTGACATTTTCGCACTTCGGCCGCGAGTGGCGCTTCTTCCGCGAGGGCGAGAAGTTCATGGTCAATGCCGAGGACGCCGACGGCGTGCGCCAGGACTTCGAAGTCACCCACACCTTCGGCCACGAGCCGCTCCAGCAGTACCTCATCCCGTTCCCCGGCGGCCGCTACCAGGCGCTGCAGGTCTGCTGGGACACGCGGCCGAAAGAAGACGGCGGCCAACGCTGGTACCACCTTTACCAGGACGAGGAAATCCCGCCCGATGATCCGCTGCACTGGACCCGCCCGCTCTTCAACTGGAACTACATGTGCGCCGACTGCCACTCGACCGACCTGAAGAAAAACTACGACCTCGAGTCGGATTCCTACCAGACCACCTTCGCCGAGATCAACGTGAGCTGCGAGGCCTGCCATGGCCCCGGCGAGAAGCACGTCGCGTGGGCCAAAGCAGAGCCCCGCAGCGAGTCCGGAGAAGTCGGCCTCGTCGTCCGGCTCAAGGAACCCGGCGAGCCGGCCGCGTGGGTGCCCAACCCCGAGACCGGCCAGCCCGAGCGCACCCGCCCGCTGGAATCGACCGTCCAGGTCGAGACCTGCGCGCGCTGCCACTCGCACCGCCGCCCGATCCAGCCCGACTACTTCCCCGGGCAGAGCAGCTTCCTCGACACCCACGTCCCCAGCACCCTCGACGACGTCCTTTACCATCACGACGGACAGATCGAGGAGGAGGTCTACGTCTACGGATCCTTCACCCAGTCGAAGATGTTCCACCACGGCGTCCGCTGCACCGACTGCCACCACCCGCACACGGCCAAGACCTACCTCCCCGACAACAACCTGTGCACGCAGTGCCACGTGGCGGCGAATTACGACACCCCGGACCACCACCACCACCCGGCCGGAAGCACCGGCACCAGCTGCGTCGGCTGCCACATGCCGGGGAAATACTACATGGTCGTCGATTGGCGACTCGACCACAGCATCCGCATCCCCCGTCCCGACCTCTCCGGGAAAACCGGCGCCCCGAACGCCTGCACGGAATGCCACGGGGACAAGGACGACGCCTGGGCCGCGAAAACATCGCTCGACTGGTGGGGCGAGAAGCTCACCGCCCACCCCGAGTTCGGCACCGCCTTCGCCTCCCGGAGCCCCTCGGAGATCCGCGAGGTGATCGCGACGCCGTCCTTCCCCGCCATCGTCCGTGCGTCGGCCATCGCCCGCCTCGCCGAACCCGCGCCCGCCGGCCTCGACGATCCCGACCCCCTGGTGCGGACGCGCGCGGTCCAGAGCTACGAGGTAGCCCCGCCCGGCGACCGCATCGCGCCGCTCTCGCCGCTCCTCCACGACCCCGTCCGCAGCTTCCGTATCGCCGCCGCGCGCATGCTCGCGCCCGCCTCCCGCTCGCTCGCCGATCCCGAAGTCAAAAAAGCCCTCGCCTCCGCCATCGACGAGTTCAAAGCGGCGCAGGCCGCCATCGCCGACCGCCCGGGGGCCCACATGGCGCTCGCCCTCCTCTACGGCGACCTGGGTCTGCCCGAGCTGGCCGAAAGTTCCTACCGCACGGCCGTCCGCATCGCCCCCGAGCACGTCCCGTCGCGCGTCAATCTGGCCGAATACCTCCAGCAGTCGAACCGGGCCGCCGAAGCGCTCCCCCTGCTCAGAGAGGCCGTCGCCGCCGAGCCGACCAGCAGCATCGCCCGCGAGTCGCTCGGCCGCTACTACATCCGGATCAAAGAGTATGACCAGGGCATCGCCCAGCTCCAGCTCGCCGCCGACCTCGACCCCGGGCGCGCGCCCATCCAGTACTTCTACGGCATCGCCCTCAACTCGACGGGCCGCACGGACGAGGCCTTCCCCTACCTCCAACGCGCCCATACCTTGGAACCGGAGAGCGCCGAGTACCTCGTCGGCCTCACCACGGTCTCGCGAGACGCCGGTCGCTTTGCCGAGGCGCTCTCATGGGCGGAAAAGCTCCTCGCCCTCGACCCCACCAACCCCCAGGCCCAGCAGCTCCGCGCCCAGATGGAAGCGGCGGTCTCCTCCCGGAGGTAATCTGTTCCCATCGTCAGGCCCGGCCGGGGTCGCGCGCTCCTCCGTTCGGCCGACGCTCCTCGCTCCGCCCCCCCCGAGGGCGTTCCCCGTCGATCTCCGCCTGGAAGAGACCCCCTCGCACGGCCCAGACGTCGACTGGGCAAGTGAAGCTCCGGTTACCGCAGACCGACCTTCAGTCGGTAGAACCCACCAACGCCGGCTGCGACCGTCACATGTTCGATCGATCCCCCGGCCTCTTCCACACGGACGACCGGTCCAGCGGGGATCCACGTCAGGAGGTCGGACGAAAAATCGACTGAAAAATCGAGGGCTCCGGTCGCCAGTTTGTTTCGCGAATAAGTCATCTCGTAGCCATTTCCCCCGCGCCCGAAGCGCACGGGGGCGTCTCCGCTCGCGCTGGGGGATCCACCACTCCCGAACTCGACGAGGAGCGCCAGCCCGTCGTGGTCCTCGTCGGACAACGGGTCGAGCGCGGGATTCAGTCCGTGCCCGGCCAGCCAGGTCGCCAGCGTTCCGGTCGGCTCGGCCGCGCCGGGGCTGCCGTGGACGTCGATGCTGGCGCGCCAGCTGGCGGGGTCACCGTGGTCGGGCGCATCGCCGGGGTTCATCAAGACGAGCGAGAAGCCGTGCCCGTCCGGGGCGGTCGGCCAGGGCGGGTCGTCGTCGTAGGCGAACGTTAGGATCGCCTCGCCCCCGGCTGCGACCGAGAGCGTCTCCCCGCCGTTGGACAAGCTTATGTCGCCCGCGAATTCCCCTGCTACCGGCAGGCCGGCACCGTAGCGCAGCCCGAAGGCAGCGGCGTTCGCCACGACGAGGGCGCGCGCTCCGGGGGGGAGTTCCTCGACCTCGGACCCGGCGAAGGCGAAGGCGATCCCGTCGGTGAAGGTGACATCGCGCAAATCGACCGTCGCCGTCCCGATATTCGTCAGCTCGACGAACTCGAAGTCGCCGCGCGAGGGGAAGCCCGCCGCCGTCTCGGTCGCGTCGGGCGCCGCGGGGTGGTAGTGGATCTCGCTCACCACCAGGTTGGCGGCGCTCGCCGGGACGGTGCCGACGACGAAGGTGGCCACGGTCAGCGCCGACCACTCCCCGCCGTTGAGAACGCGTGCGGAAACCGTCGTGGTGGCATTCAAGATCTTCGACCTCGTCGACGAGTGATCAGCGAGGATCGCTGCCGTCGAGCGTGAAATGGATCTCGGCCGGCGGGAGCGAGCTCATGGTCACCGCGAAACCGTCCGGGACGACGCCGCCGTGCTGGTTGAAATCGACCGGATTGGTCGCGGGGTACCAGCCCCGCGCGCGGAACTGCTGGAGGACGGTGTCGCCGCGATTGGGGAGGTAGTCGTTGAGCAGGCGGTCGCGCTCGTTGACCCACTCGACGCCGCGAAGGTAGGGCTGGGACGGGCGGCGGTTGTCCCCCCAGCGCGCGGACTCGCAGCGGATGGCGGCGTCGATGAGATCGACGCGGTGCTGGTAGTGCGCCACCACCGAGGCCGGGCTGAGGGTGCCGCCGTTGAAGAATGCCTTCCGCACCGCATCGGCAAACCGGAGGCGGTAGTCGGCATTGGTGGCCAGTCGCTGCTGGATATGGGTTGGTCCTTGGGGATCGTCCTTGACCGTCGAATTGTAATCGTCCGCTTTGAGGACGTGCTCGGCATCCCAGCTATGGAAGCGCCAGCGTCCGTCGGGAGACACCCGGTTGTAGGAGGCGTACCAGTTCTGGTGCGCCCAGTCCTCGTTCCCGCAGAAATAGTTCACCAGCATGTAGCGGATGAAGTCATCGATATCGAGGATGGCCTCCAGGGCCGCGTAGTTGGCCGCCACGGTCAGGTTCTGGTTCGCCGCGGCCAGCAATGCGAGATAGTTGGCGTTCGACCCTTGGAGGACGCTTCCGGCGGAGGAGTTGTGCTTGATCGAGTCGTAGTCCCCGTTGTCGCCGCCGAGATAGCTGGCGGCAAAGTCGTCGTCCGGCCGCTCGTGCATGGTGTGCATCCCCCAGTAGATGCCGTTGATATAGACATGCACCGGACGCCCGTGCGGGGCGGTGCCGCCCATCGCGTTCTGGAGGTCGGCGACATACTGGTCCCGCGTGTACTGGCCGCGGATGTTCTGGTCGGCCCCGGGATGGGTCCACGTCTGGTTGAGCCGGGCGTCGAGGACGAGCGTGT
Organism: uncultured Verrucomicrobiales bacterium; assembly: GCA_964556355.1. Classification (GTDB taxonomy): domain Bacteria; phylum Verrucomicrobiota; class Verrucomicrobiia; order Verrucomicrobiales; family DEV007; genus CAZKYJ01. The sequence continues at coordinate 5,478 of CAZKYJ010000254.1, forward strand.
CGAAGCGGGTGGCTGCCCCCCCGCCAAAGACGTCGTGCCGCAGGTCTTTGGTCTCGGGAAACTCCGAGGAGCTGAACTTGAGCCGCATCGAAAGCTTGTCCGTCTTCCACCTTCCCGTGCTGCTACCACCGACGATCTGCACCGTGCCGTCGGTGTGGAACTCGTCCGCGGTCGCGGGATCGAGATACTCGATCGAGGTGAGTTTCTCCACGCCCTGCCCCGACGGGTAGATCCCTCCCTGGCCCCAGACCTCGTTGAAGGGAAGCGAGAGCGAGATGGTCGGGATCGCCATCAGGTCGGCGGCGGTGGCACGGCTGGCGGGATCAGCATGCCCGACCACATCGGGGTCCATCGCCCAGTCCGCCCCGGAGTGCCCCCAGCCCGCGGCGGTATTGAAGTGGAACCCTTGGCCGTCCTGCAGCAAGACGTCGGCGGGGAACAAGTAGGAATGCGTGTCGATGTCGGTCGGTTGGAAACCGATCCGCACCGCCATCGCCCGGAGGACGGTGGTGGTCGTGATCGGCACGACCGCCGACGGTGCGGTCGCCGCGTCGGGCGCCTCCACACGGATGCCGTTGGCTTCTGATGGAAAGCTGCCATCGGTGGTGTAGATGATCGCGGCACCCGGGGTGGACGTGGTGACCGTCACGGAGAATGGAGCGCTGTAGAACCCCCGGTCGATATCAAACGTGGTGTCTCCGACGAATCCGGCCACCGCCGTGGCGGGGTTGGCCGCGCCGGGAGTCGGCACCAAGAAATAACCCGCCGCCAGGGGTGGCGTGGAACCGAAAAACCCGTAGGACGGACCGGAGCGCTGCGCCGGGTAATCCTCGAACGCGCTCACCGTTTCCACGGAAACGGCCGCCGGCCGATTGAGGGCGAGATAGCCGCCCTCGCGGGCCAGCGCAAAGTTGGTGTGCAGCTCGGAACCGGCCAGCCTCCGGTTCTTGTTCGATGCAAATACCACGAGGAACTCGCCGGGAGCCAGAACCGTGTCCGGGAACGACCACTTGATGGGGTCGTTCGGATCGTCGGTGAGATACCACCCCAACAGATTGATCGCCGACGAGGTCGGGTTCCAGAGCTCGACCCAGTCCGAGGCATCGCCGTCCTCGTCGAGCAGCTCGCCCACACCCGGGGGCTGACCCGAGGCATTCGAGGCGACGAATTCGTTGATGAGAACATCGCCGAGGTTGCTGAATTCGGGCACGCTCATCGGGTTGTTCGGGTCGCTGCCCGCCGTGGTCTCGACGAAGTCGCCGAAACCGTCGTCGTCCGAGTCGGCGAGGAGCGGGTCGGTGAGCGTCACCCCGATCTCCTCGGAGTCGGAGAGACCATCGCCGTTGGAGTCGGCGAGGAGCGGGTCGGTCCCGAAAACGTTGATCTCGTCGCCATCGGAGAGCCCGTCGTCATCGGTGTCCGCCCTCGCGGGATCGGTGCCATACTGGTTGAACTCCGCGCCGTCGATAAGGCCGTCGGGGCCTGGCAGCATTCCGGGGATCACCAGCGCG
>CAZKYJ010000255.1:0-6970 GCA_964556355.1 uncultured Verrucomicrobiales bacterium
GGCCATGCCATCGCGGAAAAAGACGGCGTCTGGTTCGCCAGCGGGCTCGCGATCGCCCGCCACTTCCTGGAGAATCCTGATGCCCGTCGCGAAATCGATTTCGATGCACCATGAAGCTCGCGCTTTTCGCCTCCCTCTGGGGGAATGAACTTGCCTGGCCGGAGGCGACGGCCTTCGCCGCCGGAAACGGCTATCATGGTGTCGAGGGCCCGCCGCCGGAGTCCGGAATCTCCATCGGGCTCCCCTACATCGCCGAGATCGCCACCGGCGGCGGCTATGTCCCCGACCCCCGCCTCTCACCCGCCGATCATCTCGATGATTTCGCACGGCTGCTCGACCGGTCCCTACCCTTCCGTCCGCTGCGTGCCACCACGTTGGCCGGTCTCGACGCGTGGCCGCTCACGATCGCCGTCCCCTTCTTCGAGCGCCTCTTGGCCATCGCCGCCGACCGCGGGGTTCCCCTCTCGGTCGAAACGCACCGTTCCCGACCGACATTCTCCCCTTGGACGACGCTCGCTTTGCTCGACGAGCTTCCCGACCTCCGGCTGACGGCCGATTTCTCCCACTGGTGCGCCGTCGCCGAGCGTCTCGTTCTCAGCACCGATCACGGCCTTCTCGCCCGCCTCGTCGGGCGGATCGACCACGTTCATGGCAGGGTCGGCTACGACCAGGGAGCCCAGGTGCCCGACCCGCGAGCGCCGGAATACCAACCCGCCCTCGAAGCCCACGAGAGCTGGTGGGATGCCGTCTGGGAGGAGATGGATGCGCGCGGCACGGCGACGCCGACACTGACCCCCGAATTCGGCCCCGACGGATATCTCCAGTGCGCGCCGTTCACCCGGAAGCCGGTCGCGAACCTTCGCGAGGTCAACCGGTGGATCGGTCAGCGCCAGCAAGATCGGCTCGCCGCTCCGCGCTGACGTTGGCAGAAGCGCCCGGCGCCGAGAGCGACGACCGCCAGCGCGAGAAACTGGTATCCCGAAAAGCTTCCCAGCACGACTGGCGTGGCCCTCGCGAACTCGTGGACACAGCGGAATACCCCGTAGGCCACGAGATAGAGGTGAAAATGCTGCCCGGCGAGCACCCTCCGGCGCCTCAGGAAGACAAACACGGCGAACGCCAGCAGGTTGAAAACCATCTCGGCCACCGGGGCCGGCCACCGCGGCGCTCCGGCATGGTCAGACATCGTGAACCAGTGGGCGTCCTCGCACACGACACCGAGACAACAGCCGTGGGCGAGACACCCCAACCGCCCGCCGGCGATCCCGAGCGGAACAATCGTCGCAAAACGATCTCCTGTTGGCTTCCGGTAACCGACGAGCCATTTGGCAAGCTCGACCCCGAGATAGCCGCCGAGCAAGGCGCCTAACACGGTCTTCCCGGTGGCCAATGAGATCCAGAACTCCGGCGCGCCCAAGTAGAGCCATCCCTCCGCGACGAGATAGCCGAGCTTCGCCCCCGAGAAGGCACCGACGATCGCGCCCGCATAGACCTGCGCTAGTTGCGGCTCGGCACGGAACTGCCGCATCCACCAGATCCCGCCGAGAACAATCCCCGCCACCATGATGGCCGAGTAGACCGGACTCGCCGGCAGGAGGCGGTGATCGGGAAAACCGGCAGGCATGGCTCAGTCGGATAGCCCCCCGAACCCTGAGTAATAGCGACAGAAGGAATCGAGCTTCCCGTCGGGACGGATGACATGGGTGCAGCAGCGGGCGATCCGGTCCTCGTCCCAGGTCGCCGCATCCATGAAGGGTTTGATGAAAAGCCGGAAGGTATGCGATGCGTCTAACTCGAACTGTTTCAGCAAGGCCCCCAACGGCTCGGACTCGCAGCCACAGTGCTCGAGATCCTCCAACCGGTAGCGCACCCGGTCGGCGAGAAACCCTTGGATAGCGGAGAAATCGACGAACTCACTGATCGAACGCACGTCGCCGCCGACCTTGAGGAGATAGCCGATGGTCGCGCAGTTCGGATCGCCGCAGGGCAACGGCGTGAAATCCTTCTCCGTCAGTTTCCCGCCCGACTGGTCGATCATCCCGAGCACGAGGTCGGCCACGTTCAGCCGCCGCCCCCCCTCGCCGTGGACGCGACCGCTACCGAACATCGGTTGGAAGCTGACGCCGCGCACGATGGGAAACGCCATTCCGAAGGCGATGGTGTCCCAGAGGTCACCGAGGTTCTCCGGCACCACCGTCATGGCCAGCGTGACGGGCAGCCCGATCTCTTGGCAGCGCTCCAGCGCCCGACACTTCAGCGCCCGCAGGTCTGCGCCGCGCAGGAGGGTTTGCGCACCGGAGCCCGTACCGTCGAACTGGAGATAGGCCTGGACGTGCCCTACCCGCACCACCTCCGCCATCTTGGCAACAAAGGCATCGTCTTTGGCCAAGAGCACCCCGTTGGTATTGATCAGGAGATAGTCGATCCCCGGATGCGCATTGACCCACTCGACGAGTTCGAAGAATTCCGGGTGGAGCGTGGGCTCGCCGCCGGAGAGCTGGAGGATCTCGATCCCCCCTTTCCGTGCGACCACGCGCTCGATCCGCGACTTGATCTCGTCCAGCGGCACCGCATCGACCGACCCGCCGGCGCCGACCGGTGAGTCGGCAAAGCACGTCGGACATTTCAAGTTGCACGAAGTGACGATTTCGATGAGCGCGAGGCAGGTCGAGAGCTGCTCGATGGTTTCCGGACCGCACCCGCAATCCGTGCCACAGGACGGACCGGCCGATGGCCAGTAGAACCGCGCGTCCGAGCTGAGAAGCGTGGTCTGCTCGCCGTGATCGGGACAGTTGCGGGTGAGATAGACCTTTTCTGGCGATCCACTTTCGGTCTGCCACACTTCGGCAGGGCAGGGAGCATGGCACGAGAGACAGCGTCCGGTGGTGGACTTGATTCTCTGGCCTACTTGGAGGGCGTCTTTGAACATCTACCAGTGGGGTCAGTTGAGCGACAGCGCGCATCCGCCGAACACAAGGGCGGCTGTGAGGAAGGTTGCTCCAATGAGATAGCCGATCCCGCAAGAAAATGCGGCGACGATCCGTTGCCCGGTGGATTTCCCGTCGGTCCGGCTGGCTTCGAAAGCTGCCAAAAGCGTGCCGGCGACTGCCGCCACCGCGGCTATCGTGAGTAGCTCATCCGGCTTGCCGCCGAGGAAAACCGCCGCCGCGAGAAGGCCCGGGCTGAAGAAAAGCACCAGCAGAACACAGCGTCGGATGGCGGAGATGATCGGCATTGGCAAGAATCCTACCACCAATTCGCCGGTGCCCGCATCGTAAAACCAGCGGGGAACATCGTGGGAACCGATAGTCGGCGCATCCGGCGTTACGTACCCCCATTCCCCAACTTCATTTCACGAGACTGCACCCCCGGCCTCGGCGACGACCAGGCAACCTCCGAACGCGATGGCCAGCGATGCGGCTCCACACAGCAGTCCGACCCCGATCCCGATCGCGACCTTGATCCCGATGGAAGCCGTCTCCTGGCAGCGGGCCACGTGCACGCCACCGAAGATGGCGGCGCCAACGACTCCGATTACGAGGGCACCGAGAGCGTTCTCCAGCCCACCGTAGGGGTTGCTGTTGTTCGTCGGCACCAAGATCATCCCGAGGGAGAGAATCGCCGGAGTCACGAGTACCCCGAAAAACAACCAGGGGCGGAACGGGTGCTTTCTGGGGCTTGGCGAGGGCGGGAGTTCGGCGGACACAACCGGGGAGTATAGCAGCTTCCAACGACCTATCCCAGCTCGACAAAGGCGTAGCAAAGCAGGTGGTAGATCGTCATCTGGGCATCTTCGACGCGACCGTAGTGGGTGTCTTCGATGACGATTGCCTCGTCGGCCAGCTCCGCGAGATCGCCCCGCGTGCCACCGACCATCGCCAGGGTCTTCAGCCCGTTCTCCTTGGCCCAGGCGAAGGCACGCACCACGTTCGGCGAGGAACCGCTCACGCTGGCAGCGAGCAGGACGTCGCCCGGCTGCGCGTAGTTCTCCAGCTGCCGCCGGTAGATATCCCCATACTCGTAATCGTTCCCGATGGCCGTGATCCACGAGAGGTTCTCGTTGAGCGAGAGGACGCGGAACCGCTTGCCCGTGGCGTCGGAGGCGCTCTTCCCGAGGTCGGTGGTAAAATGCGAGCCATTGGCAGCACTGCCGCCGTTGCCGCAAACGAAGATCTGCCGCCCCTCCGCATGCGCTGTTCGCAGGTGATCGACCCACCGGGCGATCTGTCCGATCGGCAGGGAGGCGATCAGTTTGGCCTGGCCCTCGAGGTAGGTGCCCATCCAGTTGGTCGTCGGGGTCGTCATCTCCATCCGGACAGGAAGCGCGCGCAATTCATTTGGCAACCATCTCGTTTCCTCCACAGTCGTTCCCAACATGGCCTCGTCCCCGGTATATCTCGGCATCGACATCGGCGGAACGAAGACGGCCGTTTCCCTGGTCTCGGAGGCTGAAGGGGTCATCGCCAAAGAACGCTTCGCGAGCAGTCCTGACCCCCAGCGCGACCTCGCTGAGATGATCCGCGTGGGAGGATCGCTCCTCGCCCGCGGGCCCGCTGCCGCCGGTGTGGGCATTTCGGTCGGAGCGATGTTCGATCGCCAAACGGGCTGCTTCGGTGCGGCTCCCCACAAGCAGGCCTGGGAGGGTTTCCCTATCGTGCCCGCGATTGCCGAGGCTTTCGTGCTCCAGGTGGCCGCCGACAACGACGCGAATGCCTGCGCGCTGGCGGAATGGAAATACGGTGCCGCAAGGGGAGCCCGGCATCTCGCCTTCCTCACCTTCGGCACTGGGCTGGGCGCAGGGCTCGTCCTCAACGGACAGCTCTACCACGGCGCTTCGGCGCTCGCCGGTGAAATCGGTGCCACCCGGATCGCGGCCGATGGCCCACCCGTCCGAGGCAAGCCGGGCTGCCTCGAGGGCTTCGCCTCCGGTGCCGGGATCGCCGCGCTCGCCGCCCTCCGGAGGGTGACGTGGCCCGGGGAATCCACCTTGCCCCCCGAGGCCACCGCCCACGACGTGGCCGCCGCCGCCGAAGCGGGCGACCGCCTCGCCGTCGAGATTCTCCGCGAGAGCGGTGACGCCCTCGGCCGGGGGCTTGCCATCCTGCTCGACCTTTTGAACCTGGAGGTCGTCGTCATCGGTTCGATGTTCATCCGCTGCGAACCGCTCCTCCGCCCGGCCATGGAAGCGGCACTGCAGCGTGACGCCATGGCGATACCCCGTCGTGACTGCCGCATCGTGCCCGCCGGGCTCGGTGAAGAGGTCGGCGAGTACGGGGCGCTGGCCCTCGCCGTATCCGACCTACGACCATGAAGATCTTCTCGGGCAAACCGCCGCCTACCCTCGCGGGACCCGACGGCACACTCGCGCCGTGCCCGGCGAGCCCGAACTGTGTATCGTCGCGCTGTGATCCCTCGGATTCCGTCCATTACATCGAGCCATTCGAGGCGCGTGGCGACACCGGGAAAGCGCTCGGACTTCTCGCCGCCTGCGTCGGCGCCGAACCGCGGGCGAGGATTATCGCGCAAACGCCGGGCTATCTCCACGCCGAGTGCCGCAGCGCCGTGTTCGGATTCGTGGATGACCTTGAATTCCAGGTCGAACCGGGTGGCCTCGTCGTCCACGTGCGGTCGGCCGCGCGATTGGGGCATCGTGATCTTGGAGTGAACCGGAAGCGGGTCGAGCGGGTGCGGGCACGGTATTTCGCGGCCCAACCGGCCGTGGAACATCCTTGACCGCTGGCCCGCACCGGAGGATCCCGCTCTCCCCCCTCCCGGCAAATCTCACCCCTAAGCTTCACGCCCGACGAGCGACGAAGCCAGAGGCGGGGGAAGGTGCGCCCGGAGGAACCTCGTCGGCGACCCGGCGGCTTCCGGCCAGTCCTCCCACCGAAAACCGCGCCGATGGCCGGCCTCACGACCCGGAGGACCTACACCTCCGGCACGACGAACCCCTCCCGGTATTCCCGGGTGAGGAGCGCGAGCGCTTCCGGGGTGGCGGTGTCTCCGACGAAGGTCTCATTCGCCACGTCGATCTCCAGCATCGGCCCCATTTTGATGGGCGCACTGCCGGCGTCGATCTCGTTGGCAACGAGGTGCTCGTGGAAGTCGGCGATGACATCGTTCCAAGGCTGGAAGTCCTTCACGGCGGCCTCCGCCTGCTCGCGGTCGTAGGCACCGCCTAGCTGGTAGGAGATATTTCCGAGGTGGCACCAGGCGCTCGAGTTGTGGATGTCCTCGATCTCGCCTTTGAGATCGGCGGGCTTGCGGGACTTCATGGCGTCGATAAAGTTTTGCGCGTGGTTGCCCCCGCCGTCGCCTTTGAAGCGCTGGAGTTGCTTGCCCTCGAGGTCGTAGGAGGCACCGCCACCGCGGCCGCCCGCGTAGTAGCCATTTTCGCACTCGACGACGAGGAAGCCGTTGGTGCGGCGGCGCTTGTAGGTGTCGTCCGCTTTCATGCCCTTCTCCCGCGGCAGGTTGTGGACGTCCATGATCACGGGGATGTCACCGGTGTCCATGTAGACGAAGTGGGTGTTGGGCGACTCGCCGGCATCGTCCCAGCCGAACCGGCCGCCCCCGGCGACGACGCGCTTGGGCAGGGCGATCTTGTCACGGAAGACGACGTTGCGAAGATCGTCGAGGATGTGGGGGCCCCAGTTGCCGAGCTCGCCGTTGCCGGTGTTCCAGTTCCAGTGCCAGTCGTAGTGAAACTTTTCGCGGAAGATCGGCTCGTCCTGGGCCGGCCCGAGCCAGAGGTTGTAGTCGGTGGTGGTCGGCGCGGTGAGCGGGGTACTGCGCTTACCGATGGAATCGCGGCGCCCGTAGCGGTTGCACCGGACATACTTGACCTCCCCGAGCACCCCGGAGTCGAAGTAGTCTTTGAGTTCGGCCTGGAGCGGGTCGCTCCGCTGCTGGGTGCCCCCCTGCACGATGCGCTCGTGCTTGCGCGCCGCTTTGACCAGCTGGCGCCCTT
>CAZKYJ010000256.1:0-6965 GCA_964556355.1 uncultured Verrucomicrobiales bacterium
GCGGCGATCGAAGGCGCTCTCGGGGTCGATGGTGCCGCTGGTTTCGACGGCGTAGCGCGCCTCGGCTTCGGCGGTGGAGAACGGGACGATGACCGTGCCACCCCCGCGTTTCTTGGCCAAGCGTTTCCTCGTCTGGTTGCCGATGAAATTCTTCATCGAAACGAGGAGGAACGTCCGCAGCTTCCCGTTTTCCCGGGAGATGTTGGCCATGAAATCGCTCCCCAAGACGTGGGCGAAAAACCCCTGGGTCAGATCTTCGGCGTCATCGGCCGAGTGGCCCTGGTGGCGCGCGAACGCGTAGAGCGGATACCAGTAGAGGCGGCAGAGATCCTCCAGCGCCTGTCGCCCGTCGGCGTCGTCTTCCCGGCAGGAGAGGACGAGGCTCCATCGGGTGTCGGGGAACTGCGGGTTCTGGGGGAGGGGAGGCAAGGGGCGTGCTCTACGGTTTCCCGATCCCCGAGTGGAACTCGTAGTACTCCGGGTTCAGGTCGGCGAGCGGTTCTTTGAGCTTGGCGAGTTCGGAGGCGGGGCCGTGAACCTCGACGCGGACGAGGTCGGAGAGGGTGAGTGCTTGGGCGATGACACCCTCGACATTTCCCAGGTGGGCGAGCAGGCCGTCCGCGCCATCGTAGGCCTCGCGACAGTGGACGGTGTCGCCGCCGATGGTGAAGTCGTACCAGTGACACTTCCCCTCGGTGGCGGTGCGCTCGACGAACTGCGGCAGGAGTGCTTTGAAGGCGTCGAGTTTTCCCGCGTGGGTTTTGAAGTAGGGATGGATGCTGACGACGTTGCTCATGGCTACCGAACTGAACGCGTCCGCGCGGGGCTGTCACGCGGAATTTTGGCGGCGGCCACCTAGGGGAAGAGGCGTTGCAACTCCTCGAGCGCCCCGGGGTCGATCGGGTCGATCTGCTCGTGGGGCCAGCCGTTGGCGAGGTTGGATTCGAGGTAGGCGAACGCCTTGTGCAGCGCGGATTCGCTCCAGAGGTCGACATCGGCCCTTCCGGCCATGCGGGCGAGGAGGAGGAGGGCGTGGAGGTTGAAGCAGCTGTAGTCGAACGAACGGGTGCGGGCGAGTTCCTCCGGCTGTGCGCCATCGGGGGCGATCTGGAGGGCGATGCGATTCTTGCGAACCGAACGGGCGATGGTTCCGGCGAGCTGGTCGGCACCGACGAAGAGGGCGAGGCGCAGGCATTGGACGTCGTACCAGCTACCGTGATTGTTCGGCGCATCTCTCGCGCCGCGACCGTGTTTGCTCCCGCGGAGCCAGCCGAGATACTCGCGGCACCAGTCCCGGAAAGCCCGGTCATCGGCGGCAGCCCAGCCGGGGGACCCGGCGATGATCTCGACGCCGTCGATGATCTCGGTGATGCGGTGGAAGTCGATGATGCCGTAGCTGCGGCCGCCGGATCGTCCGGGGACCGACTGGGCGTGATCCAGGTTCGGGTTCATGCGCGTTGCCGGCGCGATGAACCATGCGCGGACGAGACGGGCGGCATGGTCGGCAAATCTACCTTCATCTGTTTGGGCGTAGCCGATGGCGAGGTCGCCGACGCGGGCGACGAGATCCTGGAAGCGCCCATGGTCGGTGCGCGACGGGCTTGCGGATTCCGGGTTCCGCCGGCCGTCTTTACGGACGTAGGGGAGGCCGTCGGGGTGGCGCGGGTCTGGCCACCAGTAGGGAGCTTGGCTCACGTAGTCGTGCCGGTCCCCGCTCGGCGCGGTAACCCCCTTGTCCGTGACGGACAGCAGCGGTGAACCCAGTGCGCTCTCCGCCTTCTCCCTGGCGCTGCCAGGGTCTCGGGTGAGGTCGAGAGCGACCGGGGCGGCGCGCGCGATGGCAGCCGTCGCGAGTATCAGTATGGGGATGGCAGAACGCATGCAGGCAGGCGCATGCTACGCCCCGACCCCGTGGTGCTCAAGGAAGCTGGCGAGCCCGTCCGCACCCATATAGCGGCGGAGGAGCCGGGGGTCGGTCTCACAGAGGTCGGCCAGCATGAGGCCGTCGATGCACCCGGAAAACTGCGCGTCGACGTTGAAGCTGAGGAGTGCGGCGCTCATCCTGACATAATGCTTCAGGAGGATGGGAACCCCTTTGCCGTCTCCCTCGATCTCGCTGATGAGCGCGGAGACGTCTTCGATGGATGTTAGGGTGGATGCGACCTCCCGCTTTTTCAGGTGGTGGAGGCGGCTTCTTGCGGGCGGGTTGGGGGCTTTGACGAGCTTGGCCAGGTCCGGGTGGGCGAAGTGCTCTCGCATGAAGCGGACGAGGAGGTTCTTCGAGAGGGCGTGGTAGTCCTGCGAGATCGAAACCGGGCCGAAGATCGTCCGGTAGCGCGGGTTGCGTACGACGTAGGTGCAGATGCCTTTCCAGAGGAGCTGGAGCGACGTGATCTTTTTCTGGTAGCGCGCGGTGACGAACGAGCGACCGAGCTCGAGGGCGGGGCCGAGCCGCTCGAGGAATCCGGGCTTGAACTTGAACAGCGTGCCGGTGTAGAGCGGGTCCACCCGGTCGCTGAGACCGATCCGGTAGGCGCCGGCGATGGCTCCCTCCGCGTCGTCCCAGAGGAAGAGGTGGAGGTAGGTGTCGTCGAAGCGGTCGAGGTCGAGCGGGGTGCCCGTGCCCTCGCCGACGGCGCGGAAGGTGACCTCGCGGAGGCGCTCGATCTCGCGGACGAGGTGGGGGATCGGGGCGGACGGGGAGTAGTAGCAGCGCAGGCCGCCCTGCTCGGCGAGCAGGGCGTCGGCCGGGAGCGCGTCGACCTCGGCGCGAAGCAGGGAGGGCGCCTCGGCATCGGCGACCGGGACGAGATCCTGGGGAGCGATCACTTGGCCGGTGCGGGTGCGCTGCTTGCGGGCGACGCGGGACGTCTCGGCGAGGAGGTCGGTGCGGAGCCGGAAAAACTGAGTGAGCTCGTGGGGGGTCGCGTCGGCGGGGAACTTGTTCGGCCGGATTGGGCGGCCGATGCGGAGGCGCACCGCGCGGTGGGTGCGGCCGTGCAGCTCGCGGGGAAGCTGGGCGGTGCGCAGCACCGGGTGGACGAGGCCCGTCAGCTGGAAGAGCGCGCTGTTGCGCCCCTCGAAATGCACGGGGACGACGGTGGCGCCGGCGCGGAGGGCCAGGGCGGCGGCGTGTTCGGACCAGGGACGGTCACGCACCTTGAGTGCCTTGACATCCAGATTCGAGACCTCTCCGGCCGGGAAGATGCCCAGCAGCCCGCCACCCTTGAGGTGGGCGAGGGAGGAGCGGAGCGGGGCGAGGTTCCGCTTCGCCGAGCCCGAGCGGTCGAACGGATCGACCCCGATGAGCCAAGGTTTACACTCCGGGACGGCGGCGAGCAGGTGGTTGGCGAGCAGCTTGGCATCCGGGCGGAGGCGGGTGAGAAGGGCGGCGAGGACGACGGCGTCCGCTCCGCCAAAGGGGTGGTTGGAGACCACGATGACGGGGCCGTCCTGCGGGATCCGCAGGAGTTCGGTCGCGTCGTAGCGCACGTCGAACCCGAGGTCACGCACACAGATCTCGAAGAAGTTGTCCGGCTCGAGGGCGGCGGCGGCGCTGGCACCGGCGTAGAACCGGTTGAACCAGGTCACCCCGAGGGCGCGCGCGGCGAGTCCCACGAGCGGTCCCGGGACCCGGGGGCCGACGATCTTGCGGAGATCGATGAGGTCAGCGGACATGCGATGCTACGAGACAGGGGAGATGCTAGCCGATGAGGTCGGCGCATCAAAGGATTCTTTGTGACGGAACTGGCGGAATCGCGCGCGGATCTCGCCGAGCGTGGCGGGTTGCGCGCCGCGGGTAACGTTCTCTCGGGCGATGGCAAAACAGAGTCTCCACTGCGCGAAGAGCGTGCGGTAGGCGTGGAATAGACCGTGCCTGGGGTCGTAGATGTGCGTGGCCTCAGAGGAGACCCCGTTGAGTTCCAGCACGGCGATCCGCGTACCCGCGCGGAGGTCGGCGATCGAGGGGACCCGGAGGTCGTAGCGCCCGAAGTAGAAACCGGGGAAGCTCTGGCTGATGCGGTCGATGGCTGACTCCAGCTCCGGGGTGATGTGTTCGGAGGCGTCGAGGAAGAGCGCGCCCCGGCAGTGGGTGCCGACGTGGGTGAGGGGGACGACCTCCCCGGCGGCGGGGACGTTGGCCAAACTGTCCCCGTGCTTCCGGAGGAAGAAGCGCGCCATGCAGACCGCGCGGTCGTCGGCCAGGATGAGCTCTTCAAGCGTGCGCACCCCATCGCCGGTGACGCTGATAAGGCGCTTCTCGGTGAGGGAAAAAACCCGTCCCCGCGACTCGGACGGGAGCCGGGTGTAGAAGACGCCGAACTCCTCGCCGGGCACGAAGGCCTGGGCGATGGTGCGTGTCCCCGGAGGGGTGGCGTCGAGGTAGGCGGCGGCGGCGGCGCGGTCCACGGCGATGGCGACACCTTGTCCGCGCTCGCCGACATCGGGCTTGAGAACGATCGGGTAGCGGCCGGGCAGCGGCTCGTCGGGCAGGACGGCGAACGGCGGAAGCGCACCCGAGTTCTTTAGCCCCGTGAGGATTTCGGCCTTCGATTCCATGACGAGCCCGCCGCAGGGGATAGCGGGATCGGCGGCGGTGAAAAGCGTCAGGTTGCGGTGGCGGAGGCCGAGCCAGAGGACGTGAACGACCACGGGGGGGTAGAAGGCCCACATCGGCCAGAACTCCCAGCAGCGAAGCCGGCGCCAGCGGGACAGGAGGAGCCGGCGGCCTTTCCAAGTGAACGCGGGCATCATGACGCGAACGATGAGGAAAAAGAGGAATCCGAGCGCGAGGACGGCCCAGATCGCCGCTCCGGCATAGCGTTCGAAGGCGGCGAGGGCGGCTCCACCAACGAGGGCTGCCACACCGACGAGCAGCGGTGTCCACACTATGCAGGACGCGAGAAAAACGACGAGGAACGGGCCGAGCGGCGCGCCGGCGAGGCCGGCACCGACGAAGGTGGGCAGGCGGGTTCCCGGGAGGAAGCGGGTGGCGAAGATGAGCGCGAGCCCCCGCCGGGCGAAGAAGGCGCGGGCTCGCTCGGCACGGTCGGCGTCGATGAACCAGCGAAGCGGCGCCCGGTGGAGGGCGCGGCTCCCGATCCATCGCCCGATCAAAAAGAGCCCGATATCGCCGACGAAGATGCCGAGGAGGCAGCCGCCGGTCGCCGCAAGGTAGCCAACGACACCCTGCGAGACGAGGACCCCGGCCGAAATGCAGGCCAGGTCCTCGCTGACGAAGGTGGCGAGAACGAGGAGGGCCACGACCATCGCCAGGCCCGTGGCGGTGGCGTCGAGCCGCCGGGGAACGAAGGGGATCGAGGCTTCCGCGATGCGGTCGGAGGGGGCGGTTGCGCGGGTAGTTTTGTCAGGGTTTTTGAGGAATGTCAGGATGGCTGGGGCGATCTCCCCCGGGTCGGTGAACACGAGGCCGTGCCCGCCCGGCAAAAAAACGGTCTCGGCCTGGGGGAGGATGCGGGCGTGTTCGATCGCCACGGCATGGGGAACGAGGCCGTCCTCCCGTCCCTGGATGATGAGGGCAGGTTTCTGCCAATGGGTTAGGATCTCGCGGAGCGGGCGCTGGTCGGAGTCGACGAAGTTGCGCGCGTAGGGGAGGTTCAGCAGGGCGGTGTCCCACCAGCCGAAGTGGGGGGTGCCTTCCTGGACGAGCCAGATGGCGCCGAGCTGGAGGGCGTAGAGTGCCTGGTTGAGGCCGTAGTCGCCAAGCAGTTCGAGCTCCTGCACACCGATGGAGGAAAGGAGGATCAGCGAGTCCGCCCGGGGGGGCGCAAGCCCGGCGAATTCGATGGCGACGCCGCCGCCCTGGCTGTAGCCGAGCAGGTGGGCGCGGGGGATGGTGAGATGGTCGAGGAGGGCGGAGAGGTAGCGGGCATGGGAGCGGATCGAGTAGTCAGTGAGATCGTGGGTCGAGCCGCCGAAACCCGGGAGGTCGGGAATGATGAGGCGGATGCCGCGACCCTCCAGGTAGGGCAGGATCGGGTCGAACGAGCGGGAGGCGAGCGGGCTCCCGTGGAGCAGAACGAGGGTAGGCCCGTCCGACTTTGGGCCGATGTCCCGGTAGGCGACTTCGACGGTGCGGCCGGTGGCCGTCCCGTCGCGCGCGAGCTCGGGGAGCTGCGCCGTGGCCTGGCCGGGAAGGGGCGAGCGCGGCGCCGGGGCGAAGGTGCGGGTAAGGTGCGATGCCACCAGCAGGATGACGTAGACCAGCACGAGGCGGGATTTGGTGGGCCGCTTCACAGGCAGGCGACCGCTGGGTCGGAGAAGTCGGGGGGGGTGAAGTATTCCGCACGGGTGCCCCCTGGCCGCACGGTGAGGTGGGTGATGCTGACGGTGGTGGCGTCGTCCCGCACCATCCGGGGGGAATGGGCGGGATTGGCGGGATCGTGCCAGTGGTGAAATGTCGCGGGACGCAGGGTGCCAAATAGCGCGCGCCGGTAGGCGGTCACCTCGGCGGTGGCGAAAGACGAGGTGGTAATCGGCAGCCCGACGGTGGCGGCGGCGAAGGCCGCGCCATCCCAGCGCCAGAGTTCGCCTTCGCACGGGAGCCTCACGCGGACGAGGAGGAACGGGCGGTAGTGGGTGGCATCAATCTCGGGAATGGTGAGCCTCCCGGCGGCGAGATCGACAACGAGAAGACCGCGGCTGCGAGCGCGTGGCGGACTGTGGGTGGCCTGTGCGTCGTAGAGGTTGAGCAGGGCGAAGGTCGCACCGGCACTGTCGGTGGCGAGCCACGTGCCTCCGGCATCGGGGTCGGTCGGCGCGAGGTAGCGGGTGCCCCGCTCGCCCACCCGGACTGAGGGCGGTAGCGCGAGGGTGCGCTGGCGGGACTCGTCGCGGTTGAAAATGAGGTCGTAGCCGGCGGAGTCGGGCGCCGGGGACCAGCTCAGCGTGCACATGCCTGCGCGGCGGCCTGGCGGCGCTGGTGGCGGATGGTCGACGGTGCC
>CAZKYJ010000257.1:0-5565 GCA_964556355.1 uncultured Verrucomicrobiales bacterium
CAGCACCGATGAACTCGGCTACGCCCCAGTCGAGAACCCCACGTCGGTGCACGATCTTCACGCGACGATGCTGCAACTGCTCGGCATCGACCACCACCGGCTCACCTACCGGTTTCAGGGGCTCGACTTCAAGCTCACGGGCGTCGAAGGCGGGCGGGCGATCACCGGGGTGCTGAGTTAGCCGCCCGCGTGATAAACCGGATCTCGGCCATCTCGGATGCCGGTTGACGGCACATCGGATTGGCCGGTTCAAATCCTTCGGGCCGCGACCGCCGCGACCGAAGCGGAGCGAACGTTCGCTCCTGCGGATTCGGCGACGAACGCCACCGGTCCCGCCTATCGGAAAATCGATCTCCATTGGATCGCACCCCTCGGGATCGAAGCCCCTGGGATGCGCCACCGCTCCGGCACGCTGTGGCGACCGAGCGCCCGTATCCCGACTTCCGCAGGGTGCGATCCCGGCACCGGAACCTGTGGAAATTAGGACCGGTCGGCACAGCGGGATGCCAGGGTCATTTGGATCAGAACGAGCACCGAAACCGGTGCGAGATAGCCACGTCCTGAGCCGGGCAGCCAGGGCGCACGCCGTGAATCGACGGCACTTTCACCGTCGCGATGGCCGCGGGAGTGACCGGGACACGCCCGAATCCAAGACGTTGGGGAGAATCCCGACCAAACTCCTTGACGCGCCCTCAAAAAACCGCAACCGTGCGATTCAAACCCCGGAAGCCCCCCTTATTTCCTCCCCTGCCCCGTGCTGTAAGCGCCCTTCGTCGGCGCGTCAGGCATCTCTGCACGGGGATAACCCCCACCCACCCCCTCAAAAGCCTGCCCATGAATCGGTCTCCCCTCACCCTCCTGGCGCTCGGATGCCTTTCCGCGCCACTCCTGCCCACCGCCAGCCTCGCCCAATCCAGTCCCGATGCCGTCAATGACGGCGACGCCGTCACGCCATTCTTCACCACGGATGAGGACACCCCCGACGTCGGCCCCTCGGTTACCGCCAACGACTCCGCCGACACCACCTTCAGCATTTTCGGCTCCGATACATCTACGGAGATCGGCGCAAGCGTCGCGGTGATCCCCGACGGGACGTTCTCCTATGACCCGCTCCTCAGCGGCACCGCTCAAGCACTGGGGGTCGGAGATTCGCAGATCGACACCTTCAGCTACACCATCATCGAGGACGCGGTTTTCGTGGGTGGGATCGAACTCGAACTGAACGCCTCCACCGGCGTCGAAACATTTGGGTGGTCCGGCCTCCCGCCCGTCGTCGCCGCGACCGGTAGCGCCCTACCTGCCGCGATCACCAGTGCCTACAACTTCACCGGCACGCTCGCCTCGCGCGATGACTTCGCCCAGAGCGGCAGCTACAACACGAGTGACGCCACCTGGGAATTCTGGTTGAATCGCGCCTCCGTGACCACCGACGAAGTCCTCATGGAGACCGGCGGCTCCGGCACGGGATCATCGATCCTTCTCGCCAACGACGGGACAGTCTGGCACGTCATCAAAGCCGGCGGCGCCCGTTTCGAACACAAGAGCACGACCGCGCTCACGGCCGGCCAGTGGCACCACGTCGTGGTGACCTACGACCGCGAAGCCGGAGGCGGCACGGACACTCTCGCCATCTACATCGACGGTCAGCCCGACTCGATCAACACCGATCAGACCGCATTGGACAACTGGAGCGGAACCGACAATGCAGGCCTCGGTGGGACCAACGCAGATCTCGGCGGGGACACCAACAACAACTCGGATCCCATGAATCCCAGCGCCCTGCGCAACCCGGCTGGCGCGAACAACTTCGGCAGCTTCACCGGCCAGCTCGCCATCTTCAACTTTTACACGAACCAGGTCCTCTCCGCCGGCGATGTCGAACAAAACTACGACTCGCTGACCGCCGCGGCGATCGACTCGGCAGTCGTGACCGTCAGCGTCACCGGGGTCAATGACCCGCCGGATGCGCTGAACGATTTCATCGTCTCTCCCGTTGCCTTCGAGGACACCCCGATCGCCAGCACGTCGGACCTCACCGCCAACGACGGCGCCGTCCGTGCTCCCTCCGCCCCGGCGGACGTCCTGCTGCTCGACCACGACGCGCGCCATGCCTCGCCTCCGGGAGTCTGGGTCAACCGTGGCTCCGGCGGCGGCGCGGACGGAGATTGGATCCTCGGCAGCGGCGTCAGCCTAAACAGCTCCGTCTCCAGCTCCCGGGCACAGATCACGGCAGCCTACGAGTGGGACGGCAGCACCAACGCCAGCGCCGTCCTCCGCAACGATAGCCCGAACGACATCTTTGGCGCGGCGGTGGACCAGGCCGACGCCTCGATCGAGATCTGGGCAAAGCTGGACGCGGCCGACCTCGCCCAAGTATCCACGTTGTTCGAAACGGGCGGCGGCACCGGCACCGGCATCGTCGTCGACAACGGGGTGCTCCGCACCGCGAACGCGATCGGCGTCGCCCCGATCAGCTACGACCTCGTTGGCGATCCCGCCGGAGCCCTTGGCGGGATGGCTCCCACGGACGAGTTTTTCCAGGTCGTCCTGGCCATGGGGCTGGCCGCCGATGAAAACGCGCTCTTCATCAACGGCACCCTCGTGGGAACGGCGACCAACACGATCAGCGACTGGGATGGCGGCGACGATGCCGGCCTCGGCGCTTTTCAAGGCGACAACCTAGGAGGCTTCCAGAACGGCGCTGCCGGCACCGCGTTCGACACCCATTTCAACGGGTCGATCGCCTTTTTCCGCCTCTACACCATCGCCCTGACCGAGCCCCAAACCCGCCAGAATTTCGAGGCCATCGCCAACGGCACGGACATCGATGGTGATGCTCTCACGGTCACGGGGATCCTCGATGCCACCGCCACGCTCCAGGGCCAGGGTATCCCAGCCACCATCGCCTCGGGTGCCATCGTTACCCTCGACGGATCCGACGGATCCTTCACCTACGATCCCAATGGACAGTTTGACGACCTCGCGGCCGGCGTCAGCGTCACGGACACCTTCACCTACCGGATCACCGACGGCAACGGCGCCACCGCCGACGCGAGCGTGTCCGTTTTGGTCTTCGGCAAAAACGACGCGTTCGATGACGCGATCACCGCTACCGAAGCGCTCGTCACGAACTTTACCGCCAACCAGGTCGTCGGCAACGACGAGCATCCGCTGGCGACCAGCGATGCCGTGTTCAGTGTCAACGCCGTCTCGATCAGCGGAACCAACTGGCCGAACATCGGCACGGGCGGCTCCGGCCAAGACGCGGTCGTCACTGCGGGCACCGTTGTCTCGCCGCCCGATCTCGAATCGAACTTCGGTGCGGTGGGCGCCGCGCTCCAGAATGGATCCGCCACCGTGGGCAGCCTCCAATCCATCTCCGACGACGACGCCACCTTCGAGATCTGGTTCCAGCCCGAGCCTCTCCAGACCGGCCTTCAAACGCTTCTGGAAAGCGGCGGCGGTGGCAATGGGATGTCGATCGTTTTCGACGCGGACAACAACCAGGTCATTTTCACGATCGACGGCGGCGACGATGCCACCGCCTTCATCGTCGCCACCGCCTCCGGGGTGATCACCGGAGAGTTCAACCAGCTCATCGCGGTCTACGACAAAGATTTCCCCACGGTCGAAGACACGCTCACGCTCTATCTCAACAACAACCCGGCGGCGACGTTCGACGTCACCCCCGACGGGAGCGGCCAGAACCTGGCAGGGCTGACGAACAACTGGAGCGGCGGCGACGCGACGGGTATTGGCGCCACCGCCGGTAGCGCCGCACTGGGTCAGAACCTCACCCCGTTCATCGGCCAGATCTCCATCGTCAGGATCTACGCCCGCCAGCTCGCCCTCACAGAAATGGCCGCCAACTTCGACGCGGTCGTCCAGCCGATCCTTTCGCTTCCTCCCGGCTCCCCGATCACGACCCCCCTCGGAGCGACGGTCACCCTCAACCCGGACGGATCGTTCGACTACGACGCCACGATGCTCACTAACGATATCGCCCCCGGCGCCACCGACACCGACACTTTCACCTACACCATTGACGACGGGTTCGGCGCGACCAGCACCGGGACGGTCACCGTCACCGTCAACGGGGTCGACGACGGGTTCCTCGCCATCGACGACGTGGTCGATATCGATGCGGACAACGGGCCGATTTCCATCGACGTCCTCGGCAACGACAACCAGACCAGCGCCACGGTGGCAATCCAGACCGTCATCAACGGCTTCAACACCGACTTCGAAGCCGGCACCACCGTGGGCGACCCCGGCGACAACCTCTCCAACGGCTTCAGCTACCTCTGGACGGCACCGGCGGACTGGGACGGCACGATGTCCGCCGACGCCAGCACCGGGGGCTTCGGCGTCTCTTCGGACTACGAGCCGCTCGCGTGGAACGGCACCGCCTGGACCGCGGACGGCGACGCCGATAACGCCAACGGCTTCCCGGCGAATTTCCTCCGCCTGGTCTCCGGCGGGGGCCACCCGGGCGTCGGGTCGACCGACGTCACGAGCGGCAACATGACGGCGCGTGGGCCGGTCGTCGCCTACACCGTCCCGTCCGCCGGCTTCTACGGGCTCGCCGACACCACGCTGGCCAAGGCGTCCGGAAGCGGTGATGCGGTGTCCTCGATCATCCTCGTCAATGACACCCCGGCCGGCACCTTCGCGGCCGCCCCCGGCGGGAGTACCAACTTCGACACCGAACTCGGCATGCTGAATGGTGGCGACACCATCTACGTCGGCCTGAGCCCGAACGCCACCGACGCCTCGGATACTTTCACCTGGGACTTCAATATCGTTTCGCTCCCCGCCGCCGACGCCGAGGTCATCGCCACCATCGGCACCATCTCGCTTGTGGGAGACCAGATCGTTTACGATCCGGGCACGGCCTTCGCCTCGCTGAAAGCAGGCCAGACAGTCGTTGAGACGCTCACCTACACCCTCAACGAGGGCGGCAACACGTCGACCGCGCGGATCACCATCAATGTGACCGGGGTAAACGATGCCCCCGTTGGCGCCCCGGATGCCAACGTCACCAGTGCCAGCCGCCCGGTCTCCGGGAATGTCGTGGCCAACGATACGGACGTCGATGCCGGCGAGACGGCCACCCTTGTCGTCGGCGAGGTGAATGACTCCCCCGGCAATGTCGGCGCCCAAGTCATGCTGACCAGCGGGGCGCTCGTCACGGTCAGCGCCGACGGGAGCTATACCTATGACCCCAACGGCGCGTTCGATTCCCTCGCCCTCGGTGCGAGCGATACGGACAGCTTTACCTACCTCGTGCAAGACGAAAACGGTCTCGACGCCGCCGGCCCGACCACGGTGACCATCACCATCTTCGGCTTCCCGGCTAACGGCCAGACCTTCGCGAGCAACACGACCCAGACCATCGGCTACCCGACCGGCGCCGCGGCGGTGCCGATCGCGCCAGGAATCGTCGTTGGCGACCCGAACGACGGGATCACTTCGACCGTCGGCGCCGTCTACAATTTTGATGGGACCACCAAGACCTTCCCGGGCGGAGGCGCGAATGCCGATTTCGACTTCACCCTGCCAGCC
>CAZKYJ010000257.1:5575-6956 GCA_964556355.1 uncultured Verrucomicrobiales bacterium
GGGCGGGGTATCGGGAACGGCTACTGGCGCATTTCTGGGACCCTGCCAGCCCTGACCATCAACGACGGGTTCGCCTTGAAGCTCACGTTCGTCCCCACCGCCAACGACGTCGCATCCGGTGCCCGCGTTGTGTTCTACGAAGTCGGCGGCACCTCGAATGGCCACGGCATCTACCTGCTGGATGGGATTCCTTATCTCCTCATCAAAATGAACGGCGGCGGGGGCGATAACCCGAGCGCATTGGACGATCCGAGTTGGGCGGGCAACACCATCTCGATTCCCTTGACTCCGGCGGCGGTCGCGGCCGGCGAACCGACCGATCTCTCGATCATCTTCGATCTCGATAGCGTCCAGATCTCCGTCGACGGTGGCGCGCAGCAGACCCGCCTCCTCACCGGTCGCGGCACACGGAACAACTGGATCGGCAACCAGACCACCACCATCGGGGCGCGGGGTCCCGATGGCAACAACGGCGGCACGAACCCCACGGGCGGGCTCTTCAACGAATCCACCCTCACCTCCCCCGAGGGCGTTGTTATCGATGCGGCACTCTGGAACGCGTCTGCTCCCGGGAGCGTCGTCCTCGACCCCGAAGTGATTGCCGTAACCCTGGCGATCAACCCGGCGGAAGGCAGCCTCACCACCCCCCCCGGATCGATGTTCGACGGCACCACCTGGAACTACTCGGGCACGCCAGCGCAGGTCACCTACATTCTCGGCGAGGCCGTCTTCGTACCCAATGGCACCGCCCCGGTGGATGTGTCCGTCGATATCCGCGACGGTCTCGAGGACGGCACCGCCCCTGTCACCGGAACGCTGACGTTCGATCTCTTCACTACCATCGACCAGTGGCGTTTCGATAACTTCGGCACGGGCGAGAACGCGGGTAGCGCGGCCAACCTTTCGGACGCCTCCGATACCGACACGCTCGTCAACCTCCTCGAATTCGCCTTCGGAACGGATCCCAACGTGGCGGACAATGCACCGCTCAACCCCGATGGTTCGGTCAACGGCACGCCTACCACCGTTGCGTCAGGGGGAGCGGGCGGCGTCACCTTCGACGCGCTTTTCGTCCGCCGGGACGACCATGGAACCCACGGCAGCGTCACCTATCTCGTCGAGTTCAGCTCGGATCTCGTGACCTTCTTCCCGAGCACCGCCACCCCGACGTTGGTCGTGGATTCCACCGATGACCCCGACTACGAGGTCGTGAGCGTGCCCTACCCATTCCTGCTGCCGAACGGTGAAAAAGCGCTCTTCTATCGAGTGCGCGTAGAACTCGTCCCCTGAGCCTATCGACCCACGCCTACCGCCCATGAAAGTCCCCCGCCCCCTTATCGTGCGCACGCTGCCGTTGGTCTTCAGTGTGGCCGCGGCCACC
>CAZKYJ010000258.1:0-4717 GCA_964556355.1 uncultured Verrucomicrobiales bacterium
CACCACCTCGCTGAGCACGCCCTTCTCCATCGCCGCGACGACCTGGTTGGCATTCGCGTTGGGCACATTGGGATCGATGTCCGCCGTGATGGTGATGGACCGGCGCCGGTCGGCGCGGTCGATGGTGGCGTAGCCGCGGCCGTACTCCACCTCCGCGACCTCGCTGAACGGCACCTCGCTGCCGTCGGGGAGCCGGATCTTCATCCGCTCGAGGCTGGCGAGGTTCTCCCGCTCGTCCTTGGGATAGCGCACCATGACTTTGACTTCGTCCCTCCCCCGCTGCAGCCGCTGCGCCTCCTCGCCGTAGAATCCTTGGCGCACCTGGCGGGAGAGGTCGGCCAGCCGGAGACCGAGCGCCTCGGCCGACGGTTTGATGAAAAGCTCGAGCTCCCTTTTTCCGTCGAGGTTGTTGTCCGCGATGTCGATCACCCCGTCGTACTCACCGAGCGCGGCCTTGATCTCACCGACCGCTTTGCTGAGCTTTTCGCGGTCGTCGCCCGAGACCTGGAGGTCGATGGCGTTACCCGCCCCCGCGGCGATGCTCTGGAAGCTGAGTTCGACGGCCCCGGGGATCGCCCCGGTCAGCTCGCGCCACCTCGACGTCAGCTCGTCCGAGCGGATGGCCCGGTCGCCGGCCTTGGAGAGTTCGATGGTGACGTCGCCGATGTTGGTCGCGATCGCTCCGGCATCCTTGGCGAACGGGTCGGGGCTGAAGGCGTTGGCACCCGCGCTGGCCAGGATATGTTTGGTCACCGGGTTGCCCTCATCGTCTTTGTAGTTCTGCCCGAGTTCCCGCCCGGCCTCGGCGATCTTGCGGATGGCTTTCTGGGTGTCGGCGAACGGGACGCCGTTGGGCAGGACGAGCTTGGCGGAGACGATTTCCGCCTCCACGGCCGGGAAGAACTGGAACCGGACAAAACCGGTGACCACGAGCGACAAGATGACCACGAGAATGGCGAAGAATGTCGTCAGCACGAGATAGCGCCAGCGCAGGAATACGGAGAGCGCGGGGCGGTAGCGCTTTTCCACGAAAGCTTCCAGCCCGTCGGTGAAACCGCGGCGGAACCGGGTCATCGCGCCGACTTTGCGGTGGGGGTCGAGCGGGCTGAGCAGGGCGAGGTGCGAAGGAAGCACCAGCTTGCTCTGCAGCAGCGAGAACATCAGCACGGGGATCACCACCAGCGGAATGTTGTTCCAGATCTTGCCCCCCACCCCGCTGACCCCCAGCATCGGGGTGAAGGCCATCATCGTGGTGATGACACCGAAAATGACGACCACGCCGACCTCGTGGGTGCCGTTGGGTGCCGCATCGCGGGGGTGTTCGCCGTCCCGCATCCTCCGGAAGACATTCTCGCCCACCACGATGGCATCGTCGACGACGATGCCGAGCACGAGGATGAAGGCGAACAGCGAGATCATGTTCACCGAGATACCGTTGTAGGGCATCAGCCAGATCCCCCCGGCAAAGGCGACGGGGATACCCAGCGCCACCAGTGCGGCCAGGCGCGGGCGCAGGAAAAGGGCGAGGACGATAAAGACGAGGATGAGCCCGGCGATGGCGTTCTTCGCGAGGAGGTCCATGCGCCCCTCCAAAAAGAGCGAATCGTCGTTCCACACCTCCAGAGTCACCCCGTCCGGGAAGCGGTCTTTCGCTTCGGCAACGTAGGCCTTGGCGGCTTGGGCGACGGTCAGCGTATCCTCGTCACCGGTGCGGAAGACCTGGACGAGGACGGCCGGTTTGCCGTCGAAGCGCATCTCCACGTCCACGTCCTCGAAGGCATCGCGGATCTCGGCCACCTCGCCGAGCGTGAGCCGGGTCCCGTCCTCGCGCGTGAGCAGGACGACCCGCTCGAACTCCTCTCTCGAATACCGTTTCTGGTTCGTCCGGAAGAGGATCTCCCCCGCTTTGGTTTTGACGGAACCTCCCGGCAGATCGAGCGACGAGGCGCGCACCGCTTCCGCCACCGCGTTCAGGGTGAGCCCGTATTTGCGAAGGGTCTCCTCGCTGACTTCGATGGACAGCTCGTAGGGGCGGACGCCCGACAGCGTCACCTGGGTGATGTCGTCGAGCAGGAGGAGTTCGTCGCGCACCCGCTCGGCGAGCTCCCGCAAGGTCGCCTCGTCGGTGTCGGCACTCACCGCGATGGCGAGCGTCTTGTTCTTGATCAAGAGCTCCTGGATGCGCGGTTCCTCCGCTTCGAGGGGGAAGTTATCGATGCTGTCGACGCGAGATTTCACGTCGTCCATGATGTTGCGCACGTCGAATCCCGTCTTCACTTCGACGACCACGGTCCCCGCGCCTTCGCTCGCGCTCCCGGTGATCTTCTTGATGCCGTCGATGTCTTGGATCTCCTCCTCGATGGGGATGACGACCCCTTTCTCGACCTCTTCGGGTGCCGCGCTCGGGTAGGGAACGGTGACGGAAATCGCGTCGATGGAGACTTCAGGGAAGATCTCCTTGCGGAGTTCGAACCACGTCTTCAGCCCCATGATAAGGACGAGCGCCATGAGGAAGTTGGCCGCTACGTGGTTTTTAGTAAACCAGTCGATGACTCCTTTCATTGTTCGATGGTGCGGTGTTCGGGGGGGATGGGGGCTCAGGGCTCGACGACGACTTCGCCGCCCGCTCCGTCCGTCTCCGGCGGAGCCGCAGAACCGGGATTGACGATCTGCACGTCCATCCCTTCAATCGGCGCGGAGAGCGTGGTGAGGATGACCCGCTCCCCCCCACGCAAGCCCTCGTCGGCCGGATCTGTACTCACGAGGACGCGTTCGGTTTCGGCACGGATCACCGTCACGTCCTGGAAATGGAGCCGCCCGTCCGTCACCGTCAGCACCGTGTCCGGGTCGTACATCGCCTCGCGCGGGAGCGCGATGACACCCTCGAGCGACTTCCCGCTGATCGCCGCTTCCACAAAAAGTCCCGGACCGAGCAAGGAACCGGTACCCAGGGCAAAGGGTTCCGCTTCCGCGATCTTCGCGATGACCGTGACCGACCGGGTGCCCGCATCGACCTCGCCCTCGATCCGGTCGATCTCCGCGTCCCACACCTCGTCAGCACCGGGACGGCGCAGGGCCACCTTGACCGGACCGCCGCCGTCCGGCGGATCGAGGAACGCGAAGTCATCGAGCGACAGCGGGAGAGCGACCTCGAAGCCGTCGGTGGCATAGATCTGCGCCAGCGGGCTCCCGGTGGTAACGTAGGAGCCGAGATCGGTGGCCGTGGTGCGGACGCGGCCGTCGTAAGGCGCCCGGATGACCGTCTGTTCGCGGTCGCGGTGCGCTTTCGTCACGGCCGCCTCCGCCGCCGTGACCCGCGCCGCAGCACTGGCCAGCTGCGGCTTGCGGAGGACGAGGTCGGACGGCGGCGATCCGCTCCCCAGCTTCTGCCAGTCCCGCTCCGCCTGGGTGGCCCGCGCCTCCTCGAGCTGGTGCGATAGCCGCGCCTCTTCGAGTTCGGCCTGCGCCTGGGCGAGGGCCGCCTCGTAGTTGGCCGGTTCGATCTTCAGGAGCTCGTCGCCCTCGGCGAACTTCCCTCCCCTCTCGAACGATTCGGCCACCCATGTCACGCGACCGGCGACTTCGCTCGCCACGTCGCTCGTCGTCCGTGCGATGACGGTGCCCTGGGAGTCGACCGTCACCACGATGGTGCTTTGCTGGGCGGTCATCACCTCGACGCCGGGAGCGACTCTGGCGGGCGCAACCTTTTCGGCGACGGGCTTCAGCACGACCAGGCCGGTGACGATCCCCACCATTGCGACGAACACGATGACGCACACGATGATGACGGCAGGCTTGTTGACCTCGGTGCGGAGCTCCTGCGGAGGCGAGGGGTCTTCGGTACTCATGGATCGGTGGGTGCTACGGGATTCTTCGGTGCCACGGGGCGGAAATCGCCGCCGAGTGCGAGGTGGAGGTTCACGCGATTGTCGAGCCGGAGACGGCGGACGGCCAAGACCTGACGTGCCGCGTTGAGCGACTGGTTCTGCGCGGTCAGCACGGTCAAGATATCGCCCACGGCATCCCGGTAGTCGACCTGGGCCTGGTCGTAGGCCTCGCGGGACAGCTTGGCCGCCTCGCGGAGGGCGGCTTCCCTCCGCGCCAGGTAACCGTCGGTGGCCAGCGCGATCTCGACTTCGCTGAAGGCCTGGAGGACGGTGTCCTGGAGCGCTGCCAGCGCCTCGGCTTCCTCGGCGGTGCGCAGGTTGATCTGGGCTCGGATCTGTCCGCCGGTGAGGATCGGCTGGACGAGGTTGCCCGCGATGTTCCAGACGCCGAACTCGCTCTTGAGCAGGTCGCTGATGTCTTCGGCGGAGCGCCCGGCACTTCCTGTCAGCGAGATTTGGGGAAACACCGCGCGCTTTGCCTCGGTGATGCGCTTTCCCTGAGCGGCGAATCGGCGCTCCGCCGCCAGGACGTCCGGGCGGCGTTGGAGCAGCTCCGAGGGCAGCCCTGCGGGCGGGCTCGGCGGCACCTCCGGTAGCTCCACGCCCCCTTCCTCCCCCGACGGGTAGCGCCCGAGCAAGGTCTCCAGCTGGCGGACCGCGACCGCCCTCGCCTGCAGCTGCTCCTCGAGACCGGCGCGGGCGGTCGCCACGTCGGACTTCGCCAGACGCAGGTCGGCACCGATGCTCCCGGCCTCGTTTTGCCCCAGCTCGAATCGCTGCCGGATCGTCTCCTCCGTGCTCTCGAACGCGGTCACCGCGCGCCGGGCCAC
>CAZKYJ010000258.1:4727-6950 GCA_964556355.1 uncultured Verrucomicrobiales bacterium
CCACGGACACCTGCTCGTCGGCTTCGGCGAGTGCGAAATACGCTTTCGTGATCTGGGCAGCGAGCGAGGCCCGCGCGGCCCGGTAGTCTTGCTCCGCCGCCTGGGCCCGCCCGATGGCACCCGATTCCCCCGCGCGGATGCGGCCCCACACATCGAGTTCCCAAGTCAGGTCGAGCGAGGCGCCGAACGAGTTGCTCAGGTTCGACTGGACGGCACCCGCATCCTGCGACCCCGCACCCCCGTCCATCAGGTCCGGATCGCCGCCCCCGAACGCCGGAAACCCGATAAAATTCTGCTCTTGGCGGCGGCCGTTGAAGCCCGCGTTGAGCATCGGCTTGCGATCGGCCCCGGCGATGACCGCGTTGGCCGCCGCCTGGCGCACGCGGGTTTCGGCAACCTTGAGATTCGGGTTGGCCCGCAACCCCTCGTCCACCAGAGCGCTCAACTTCCGGTCGCCGAATCGATCGACCCACTCGCTGTCGATACCCGCCTGCCCGGATTCGGTCGCCGCCCACGATCCCGGCACGCTGCCGACCCCCTCCGCCATCCGAGAGTCCGGCGGGAGCGCGCTGCAGCCCACGCCAATTCCGAGGATCACCCCCGCTCCCCATCGAATCGCCCCGGTCACTTCCTCGAACTTTCTAGATTGAATTCGGAGCGGAATCCCGCGGCCGCGTAGGCGATCACGGCGCGCACCAGCGTGGGGAGATCGGGGGTCGGATCGTTCTTGGTCAGGTAGAACGTCGGCAGCCTGTCAGCCTGCCGGAGCGTGTGGATGAGCACGCCGACAGAAAGGAAAAACTTGAGTTCGAGTTCGGTGCCGACCTGTCCGGGAAACGTCCGGTCCAGCGCGTCCAAGAATCGCTCCCGCACGTCGCGGAACTCTTCGATGAGGCGCTCGTTCAGGTAGGGGTTGGTCTCCCCCATACACCGCCCGATGAGCATGAGACTGATCTCCCTTCGCCCCGATTCCTCCGAGAACTCGCCCGCCAACGGCCAGTAGAGCGCCTCCAGAATCGTTTCTACCGGGAGCGGCTCGCCCCCGGCGGCAGCTTCCGCCTCGTCGAGCATCTCCAGTCGGCGCGCGTTGACCGGCGCGATGCGCCGCACCATCACCTCGATGATCAGCTTGTCCTTAGAACCGAAGTGGTAGTTGACCGCCGCCACGTTGACACCGGCCTCCGCGGTGATCTGGCGCAGCGAGACGGCATCGAATCCCTTCTCCGCGAAAAGCTGCTCGGCGACATCGAGCACCCGCGCCCGCGTCTCGCCATGCTCTTTCGGCTCTGTGATAAAACCCGACATCAAACAATCGTTTAAAACAAATGATTGTCGCATGGGTTAGGCTGACTGCAAGGGGGATTCTTCGTCCGGGCGGGGGCGGGAGCGGGGGGGGGCGAGCGTGGAAATTTGATCGCGGCCGGACGTGGCGTACCGACGTAGCGCTTCGCGATGAAAAACTATATTTGGGAATCTCGCTTCATCGATCTTTTCCACCGCTGCGTTGCCAAATTCAAAGCGGGGAACACCGACTATGAATCGTACTACACGGGCGACGATCTGGAATTCCTCAAGGAGATCGGCTACCGGAAGCGGGAGTTTTTCGACTTCGTGGAGGACTACTGCGAAGTCGGCGAGCCGACGATCGAGTCGGCGCTGCTCACCGCTTCGGTGAGGAGGGACTATCTCGACGTGGTGCAGCACGGATCGACGAGCGGCGCACGGCTGTCACCGGACTCCATCCCGCCGAAGGACGCCGATCTGGGTGGCTTCGTCTGGCTGCCCAGAATCATGGCGAAAGCCCGGGCGAAACTGAAAGGTGAACTCGACCCTGACACCATGTTCAGCTGCGGGGGTGACCGGAAATTTCTGCGGCTTCACGACATCCAGCCGGCCGACTTTCTCCGCGCCGTCTGGGCGGCCGGCGATGACGACGCGAAAGTCCTCGACTACGTGAAGCGGCACTCGCCGCACTAGCGGCGCTGGTTACTTTTCGGCGTCTTCGCCCCCCTCATCGCCGCGGAGCATGGCCTCGACGAAGCGGTCGATGTCGCCGTCCATGACCTCTTGGATGTTCCCCGTTTCCGCACCCGTCCGGTGGTCTTTCACCATCTGGTACGGCTGGAAGACGTAGCTGCGAATCTGGCTGCCGAAGGCGATCTCACCCTTCTCGCCATACTTGCGGTCCATCTCCCCTTTCTGCTTGTCTTCCTCTAGCTGGTA
>CAZKYJ010000259.1:0-6922 GCA_964556355.1 uncultured Verrucomicrobiales bacterium
CAATGAACTGGAAGCCAAGGGCTACCGCTTTTTCTCCACCGGAGACACAGAGGTCATCCTCAAAGCCTACCACGCGTGGGGGCCGAACTTCGTCGAGCGCCTCAACGGGATGTTCGCCATCGCCATCCTCGAGAGGGACTCGGGCCGCCTCTTCCTCGCCCGCGACCGGGTGGGCATCAAGCCGCTCTACCTTACCGAGGAGCCCGGCAAATACCTTCGCTTCTGCTCGACGCTCCCCGGCCTGCTCGCCGCCGGGCCGGTCGATCGATCGATCGACCCGGTCGCCCTGCACTACTACATGACCTTCCACTCGGTCGTGCCGCCGCCGCGCACCATCCTCAAAGGCATCAAAAAGCTCCCGCCCGCCACCACGCTGCTCATCAACCCCGACGGCACGCGCGAGGAGCGCCGCTACTGGTCGGTGCGGTTCGGTGCCCGGCACGGCGACACGCAGCGCTCCGAGTCGGACTGGCAGGAGGCCTGCCTCGAAGTCATGCGCCGCTCCGTCAAGCGGCGCCTCGTCGCCGACGTGCCGGTCGGCGTCCTCCTCTCCGGCGGGCTCGACTCCTCGCTGGTCGTCGGGCTGTTGGCAGAGAACGGGGGCGCACCCATCGAAACGTTCTCTATCGGCTTCGAATCGGTGGGCGACGAGGAAGGCGATGAGTTCAAGTACTCCGATATCATCGTCGGGCGCTACGGCACCACCCATCACAAGCTGTTCGCCGATTCCAGCAAGGCGCTCCCCGCCTTGCAAAGCTGTATCCGCGGCATGTCCGAACCGATGGTCAGCCACGACAACGTCGGCTTCTACCTCCTCTCCCAGGAAGTGGCCAAGCACGTGAAGGTCGTCCAGTCCGGCCAGGGAGCCGACGAGATCTTCGCCGGTTACCACTGGTATCCGCCGATGCTGGACGCGGGACCCGACACCGCCGTCGCCACCTACGCGAAGGCGTTTTTCGACCGCGACCACGCGGGTTTCCGCGAGGCGGTCGACGCCACCTACCACGGCGACGACGAGAGCCTCGCCTTCGTGACCGAACACTTCGGGCAGGAGGGCGCCGACGCCCCGATCGACAAGGCGCTCCGCCTGGATGCGCTGGTCATGTTGGTGGACGATCCGGTCAAGCGCGTCGACAACATGACGATGGCCCACAGCTTGGAAGCGCGCGTCCCCTTCCTCGACCACGAGGTCGGCGAGTTTGCCGCCACCGTCCCCCCCGAGCTCAAGGTGAAGAAAGGTGGGAAGTACCTCCTCGCGGAGGCCGCCCGCCGAGTGATCCCCCACGAGGTCATCGACCGCCCGAAGGGCTACTTCCCAGTCCCCGCGTTGAAGTATCTCCGGGGCGAGTTTCTCGACATGGCGCGGGACGCGGTGAGCTCCCAGAAAGCCAAAGACCGCGGCCTCTTCAACCAGGGTTACGTGTATACTCTCCTCGCCGATCCGGAGTCCCATATCACCCCGCTGCGGGGGTCGAAGCTCTGGCAGATCACGCTTTTAAACCTCTGGCTCGATGCCCAAGCAATCTAGCGATCAAGGAATCACGCTCGACTGCGGATGGGGGCGCCTCATCTTTGCCCACACGTTCCCCGACCCGCCGAGCGTGGCCGAAGCCCTGCTCGACGAGAAGGAGGACCAGCGGGATATCGCCCTCTATCTCAACTCGCCCCACATCGTCCTCAGCCACGCCCCGCAGCAGCTTTTTCTCGATCCCTCGAACACCTTCCGCCTCGATTTCGCCAAGTATGCGCCGCTGGAGACCAGCCCGCCGTGGTTTTCCATCGCACCCCTCCGGGAACGGTCCGAACTCGCCGAGATCAACCGCATCTACCGGACGACGGGCATGGTTCCAGTCGATGCCGACCACGTCTGGGAACACCTTGACGACGCCCGGTTTTTCTACGCCCTCGCCCGCCGCGATGACACGGGCGAGGTCCTCGGGGTGGCCAACGGCGTCGACCACGTGGAGGCCTTCCAAGATATTTGTGAGGGCTCGTCACTCTGGGCGCTCGCCGTCGATCCCCAGGCCGACCTTCCCGGCATCGGAGAATCGCTCACCCGCTATCTCATCGAGTTTTACCAGGCGCGCGGTCGGAAGAGTCTCGATCTCTCGGTGATGCACGACAACGAGGTGGCCACCAACCTCTACGAGAAGATCGGCTTCGCGAAGGTTCCCGTCTACGCCATCAAGCGGACGAATCAGATCAACGAGAAGCTCTATATCGGGACGCCACCCCACGAGGGCTACAACCCCTACGCTAAAATCATCATCGACGAGGCGCTGCGCCGGGGGATCACCGTCGAGCCCACCGATCCCGCCCGCGGGTATTTCACCCTCAAGCTCGGCGGTCGCCAGATCGTCTGCCGCGAGTCGCTGAGCGAGCTGACGTCGGCCATCGCCATGTCGCGCAGCGACGACAAGCAGCTCACCCGCCACCTCCTCGTCCAGGAAGGGCTCATCTGCCCCGCCCAACAGGTCGCCGGGAGCACCGAGGAAAACAACGCCTTCCTAGCAGAGCACCACTCGGTGGTCGTCAAACCCGCCCGCGGCGAGCAGGGAGCCGGCATCTCCGTGGGCGTCGACAGCAAGGCCTCGCTCGCCGGAGCGGTCGCGGGCGCCGCCGACGTCTGCGACACCGTCCTCCTCGAGGCCTACCACGAAGGCCAGGACCTCCGCATCATCGTCATCAACTACGAGGTCGTGGCCGCCGCGGTGCGCAAACCAGCCGAGATCATCGGCACCGGCCAACACACGGTGGCCGAACTCATCGAGAAACGTTCCCGGCGCCGCGCCGCCGCCACCGACGGCGAAAGCCGGATCCCCGTGGACGCCGAAACCGAGCGCTGCGTCCGCGCCGCCGGTTACTCCTTCGACGACATCCCACCCGAGGGGACAGCGATCCAGGTACGCAAGACCGCCAACCTCCATACCGGCGGCACCATCCATGACGTCACGGACAAACTCCATCCCGTCCTCGCCGACGCCGCGGTGCGCGCCGCCCGCGCCCTCGCCATCCCCGTGACCGGCCTCGATCTCATCGTCCCGAGCCCCGACGGCCCCGAGTACGTATTCATCGAGGCCAACGAGCGCCCCGGCCTCGCCAACCACGAGCCCCAGCCCACCGCCGAGAAGTTCATCGATTTCCTTTTCCCGATGACGATACTGCCGCGTTAGAGCGCACGCTTCCGCCCGTCACCTCACCCGGACGAGACGCTCGCTCTCCGTGATGGCCTGGGGAGAAACGACGGGCTCGTCGCCATGGCCCCGTGCGTTCTCGACGGTGCCCCAGCTTCCCGGGCGCTCGATCAGCAGGCGCGCCATGGGATGGTCCAGGTCGAAGTCCGTGAACCGCTGCACCTCTCCCAGACGGATTCCGAGGGCGCGGTCGTAGGCCTTCCAGACCAGCTCCGAGCAGTAGATCTCCGCGTCGCCCCACGCGAACTTGAAATCGTAGGCTCGCCCGTCGAGCTCGCCGGCGCGCCCCATCAGCGCGGCGGCCTCCCCGCCGGAGAGCCCGTCCCGCACCCGGTAGGCCGCATAGCGGCCGCCCACACCGGCGTCCCTCCAGGCGTCCCACGATTGCGGGGGACCCGCGCCGTCGCCATCGATCACGATCGGCGCCCTGCCCGGCCGCTCGAAATAGATCCCGCAATGGCTCCACCGGGAATCACTCATCACCTTGATCGCGTGAGCCTGGCCGGAAGGATCGACGGAATCTTGGAAGACGATGTCGCCGGACTCCAGGGGGGCGTCCGCCGCCGGAACCGGACGGGTTTGGCAACCGGCGGCACCGAGCGCAATCGCGCCCGCCGCCAGCACCAGCCCAGCCGTACCGGTTGAAAAACTCATTGATTTCCCTGTCCCTGTCTACATCCTTGCCCTCCCCATGCCAACCAAGAAGAAAGTCGCCTTCCCGCTTCCCACGCCACCCAAGATCGACATTGCCTACGTCCAGGAAGTTCTCGTCCGCCTGCTTCTCCAGCACAGCCCCACCGGCTACACCGACCCCGTCGTCCACATGGTCACGGACGAGCTCGACGCCCTCGGGCTCAACTACGAACTGACGCGACGCGGCGCGATCCGCGCCGAACTCAAGGGAAAAAAATCGGGGCCGGACCGCGCGATCGTCACCCATCTCGACACGCTCGGCGCCATGGTCAAAGGGCTGAAGGAGAACGGGCGGCTCTCCGTCATCCCCGTCGGCACCTGGTCGGCGCGCTTCGCCGAGGGCGCCCGCGTTTCGATATTCACGGACACCGCCATGTTTCGGGGCACCATCCTGCCGCTCAAAGCATCGGGGCACACCTACAACGAGGAGATCGACAGCCAGCCCGTGTCCTGGGCAAACCTCGAGCTCCGCGTGGACGAGCCCGTGACCGACCGCGCAGGCCTCGAGACGCTCGGCTTCAACGTCGGCGATTTCATCGGGGTCGATTCCAACCCCGAGGTCACCCCCAGCGGGTTCATCAACGCCCGGCACCTCGACAACAAGGCGGGGGTCGCCGCCATGCTCGGTGCGATGAAGGCCATCGTCGATAGCGGCCACCAGCTCCCCGTCGATGCGCACATGCTCTTCACCATTTCGGAGGAGACCGGCTCCGGGGCCTCCGCCGTGCTCCACGGCGACGTGGCAGAGATGGTCAGTATCGACAATGGCGTGGTCGCCCCCGGCCAGGCGTCGAAAGAGCGCGGCGTCACCGTGGCCATGGGCGATTCCACCGGACCGTTCGACTACCATCTCACCCACGCCCTCCTCGGCCTCTGCCGCTCGTACGGCATCCCCCACCAGCGCGACATCTTCAAGTATTACCGCTGCGATAGCGCCTCCGCCGTCGAGGCCGGGAACGACATCCGCACCGCCCTGATCTCCTTCGGGGTCGACTCCTCGCACGGCTACGAAAGGACCCATTTCCACTCGCTGGAGAGCATCGCCTACCTCGTCTTCGCCTATCTCAACAGCCCGCCGCTATTCAGTCGCGACGTCGAGCCGCTCTCCGACATCGAAGGCTTCCCGAAAACCAAAACCGCACGCATCCCCGAACCATCGGAAATGTAGGCCGCCACCGCCCATCTCCAAAACGATCCCCGCATGACCTTACTCGCCCAAGCCGCCACCGACGCCCCGGCCGTCGCCCCTCTCCTGGCCCTCCTCGTCTTCGGGGTCGCCCTCCTCCTCGTCCTCATCCTCAAGTTCAAGCTCCAGGCCTTTCTTGCGCTGCTCGTGGCCTCGATCGCCGTGGCGGTCGGCTCGACGTTCATCGGCGATAAGATCGCCCTGACCGAGGTGGCCGGCACGGTCGTCGCCGGCATGGGCAGCAGCTTGGGGTTCATCGCCACGATTATCGGGGTCGGCGCCATTTTTGGTGCCGTGCTAGAACACTCGGGTGGCGCCCAGTCCCTCGCCCACAACCTGCTGCGGATCTTCGGTGAGAAGAAGGCGCCCTGGGCCATGCTGCTGACCGGGTTCCTCGTCTCCATCCCCGTTTTCCTCGACGTCGCGCTGGTCATCCTGGCGCCCATCCTCTACTCGCTGGCGCGCGACACCAAGAAGTCACTCCTCTACTTCGGACTGCCGCTGGTCGCCGGACTCGCGGTGACCCACGCCTTCGTCCCCCCGACGCCCGGCCCGGTCTTCGTGGCCTACATCCTCGGGGTCAACCTCGGCTACGTGATCGCCTTCGGCGTCGCCGTCGGGCTGCCGACCGCGATCATCTGCGGCCCGTTCCTCTGCTCGAAGCTGGCCGCCAAAATCGACGTCCCCCTTCCCGAGCACGAGCGGGAGGCCAAGGCGCCATCCGCTGGCGGGCTCCCGTCGTTCGGGCTCATCCTGGCGCTCATCGCGTTGCCCATCGGGCTCATCCTCATGGGCACGCTCATCGAGATGAATATCATGAGCGCGCTGCCGGACACCCTGACGACCGACGAGCGCAAGGCCGAGCTCGCGCTGCAGCTCCGTGACGCCGCGCCGCTCACCCAGGTCGGCCACTTTTTCGGCCAGCCGCTCATCGCCCTCCTCGTCACCACCCTGGCAACGCTGGTGGTGCTCGGCACGATGCGGGGAACTTCCCGCGAGGAACTCCTGGAGATCAGCACCCGATCGCTCGGTCCAGCCGGCATCATCATCCTGATCACCGGTGCCGGCGGCGTCTTCAAGCAGGTGCTCGGCGCCACCGGGATCGACGAGGCGCTAAAGACCGCCTTCGAGTCGTCCGCCATCTCACCCATCGCCCTGGCTTGGGTTTTCGCCACGCTGGTGCGCATCGCCCAGGGCTCGGCCACCGTGGCCATGCTCACCGCCGCCGGGCTCATGGCCTCGATCGTCAGCGACCTTTCCCAGGCGGAACTCGCCCTCGTCACCGTGGCCATCGCCGCCGGTGCCACCGGGTTCTCCCACCTCAACGACTCCGGCTTCTGGATCATTTCCCGCTACTTCGGGATGTCCGAGAAACAGACCCTGCAAAGCTGGACCCTCGTCTCGATCGCCATCTCGGTCGTCGGTTTTGCCCTGACGATGCTGCTGAGCGTTTTCGTCTAGCGCGTCGGCAGGCTCACCGTGGAGAATCCGAGACATCACGCTCCAGCTTCGCGGCCAAGGCATCCACGCCGTGGAGGTAGGGGAAGCGGCTGAAATAGAGAATCCATCCGGCCACCGGCAGCAGCATCAAACCGAACCAGGCCGCCCTCTCCCGACCGGGGAGCTGCGGCGAATCGATCACGGCACCACACCCGAAGGCGACCGAGGTAAACAGCCACAGGCCAAGGAGCAGATAGGAATCGGACAGGTTCACAAATCCCGCCGCCACCAGCGCGGTCAGCCCGATCCAGACCAGTGAAGAAAGTCGGAAGCGGTACCAGTCCCAGTTGCCTTCAAAATTGCGGAGGCAAAACACAGCCCCCACGATGGCCGCGAGTGCAAAGGGGAC
>CAZKYJ010000260.1:0-6884 GCA_964556355.1 uncultured Verrucomicrobiales bacterium
CGCTGTGAGGAATTTCATTCCGATTCTCCCTTCCGCTGACCATGTTCGCCCGGTCCACGAAAGTGGTCCCGTTCGATTGGATGTAGGCGGAATCGAACCCGCCGGCCATCCCGCTCCAGCCCTGCCCTTGGCGGAAGCGCGCGATGTCGTGGACGGCCACCCCGGCACCGACTTCGGTGAACTCGCCCCCGGCATAGACCGTCCCATCCGGCTCCACGGCAAGGGCGCGCACGATGGCGCCCTCAGCCTCGCCGGTGCGGACACCGCCGGCGAACGTGGTCCACGATGCGCCATCCCAGCGGGCGAGCCCGTCGGTGAAAGCTCCCCCGGCGAGCAGCGAGCCGTCGGGCAGCGCGGCCAGGGCGCGGACATCGAAATCGAGACCGTCCCCGACGCGACTCCACCTGCGGTCGTCGAGGTGGAAGCGGCGGATGTACTTCTCGTTGTCCGGCGCCCCGGCGGGGCCGGTGTACTCGCCACCCACGTAGAGGAACGGGCCGATTTTCACTAGCGCGCGCACCGCCCCGTTGGTCGGTCCGCTTTCCTGCCCGGGGGTGACGAGGGTCGGGTTCGGGTCGGTCAGCGCCGTCCACGTATCGGTGGCAGGGTCGAATTCCACCACGCCGCGGGCGGCCGTCCCCGCCGCGTCCGAGAAATTCCCCCCGAAGTAGAGCATGCCATTGTCGGCGGCGTGGGCGGCACGGACGCTGCCATTGAGCACGGGCGCGAGGCCGGGCACCGGCTCCCACGCTTCCGTCTGGAGATCGAAGCGGGCGAGGTTCTTCGCCGTCGCGTCGCCCGCGGTGGAGAGGAAGATCCCGCCCGCGTAGAGGTGGCTGCCTTGGAGCTCGAGGACGAACGGCTCAGGCGCCGGGCCGTCGTAGTCGTAGAACCAGTGTTCGTCATCCGGACCCGGCGTCTGCGCTCCTACGGTTCCGTGGAGGATAAGGAGAAGGGAGAAGGTCAGGGGCGGGAGGAATCGTCTGGTGTCGGTCATCGGTCGAGGAGTCGTGGGGAATGAGGTATTGCGAATCTTGCGTCATCTCCAACAAAAGGATGACCTGGCAAGGGCTCAATGGGGCAAGCCGCGTGCCAAGTCCAACACCTTCAGGTCTCCGCCGGCAGCCCGGTTCAACCCACTAGCCGCGGCACCACCGCGCGGGGGCGGGTTGCTGGCGGGGCGCGCTGACGGCCGCGTGGTGGGCTTCGTTCTCCTCCACCTGTCCGCGATCTCGGCGGCGGCTCGTCGCTAGTGCGTCTCGCCGAGGAGGGAGACGTTCTCCACCGTGAAGGGAACCCGATATTTTTTGGTGTCGGTGTAGAGGACGGCGACCACTTTGCCGTCCGTGGGGAACGGCCCGTCGGCGGAGAGGGTTCGGGTCACCTGGTCGCCACTGTAGCCAGACCCGCCGACGTCGGTTGGCAGGCGCTTGCCCGCCGCGTCGGTGACGTAGAGTTCCTTGAGCATCGCGGGGTCGGCGGTGATCTCGACCGCCAGCTCGTGTTTGCCCTCCTGCCACGAGGACTCGCCATTGGTAAGGATCGTCGCCCGGAGTTCCGATCCTTCGGATCCCTCGGCCAGGCTGGTGAAGCCGAGATCGGTTTCGGCAGTGGCGCTCCCGGTAATGTAGGTCAGCTCGCCGGCGAGTTCCCTTATCGAATCGACGCCCGGCCCCGGCAGGGCCAGTTCGAGGTCGAAGAGGATGTACTGGCCGTCCTCGCTGACCTCGGGAAAGCTGATCCTCCGGTCGAAATCGCTCGGGGGAAGGAGGCTGTTGCCCGCGCTGTCAACGGCGCGGGTGAGTTCGCCCGCCTCGCAGTCCAGCGCCCCGCCATTCAGTTTTCCCACCATGCTCAGCGTGTATCCAGGCGGGTAGTTGAACGGCCGGATATCGTCGCCAAGGCCGAGGTCGCGGACGAGGCG
This sequence comes from uncultured Verrucomicrobiales bacterium, assembly GCA_964556355.1. Taxonomy (GTDB): domain Bacteria; phylum Verrucomicrobiota; class Verrucomicrobiia; order Verrucomicrobiales; family DEV007; genus CAZKYJ01. Next base: position 1,925 of record CAZKYJ010000260.1, read on the forward strand.
AACCCCCCCCACCACCAGCGAATCGAACCCTGAACCGTCGGCCGCCGCGACCCGCTCGACCGGCCCGTCAAGGCCGAGAGACTCAAGCATGGCCGGGTAGGCTTCCCGGGCTTTGGCCACGGCGGAGGCGTAGTCGAACGACGCCTCGCCCGCTCCGGTGAAGGTCGCCGAGAGCGGTGCGCTGCTGCCGAAGAGTTGCTCGTTCATCTTGCCGTCGATGGCCGGGCCTTCTTGGCTCAGATCGACGCCTTTGGCCACCTGCTCCTCGAGCCACGCGGTGTCGTTCATCATCGCGTCGAGGGCGGCGATGAGATCGGATCCCTTGATGGCGAAGCCGACCGATCCATCGGCGCCCTTTTCGAAGTTCGTGCTGTTGGCCAGCGTGCCGGGGAGGTGGAAGGTCTGGGCGGACTTCATCTCGCCGAGCATGGCGACCATCATCGGTTTCATCTGCGCGAACTGTGCCTTCTGTTCTTTCACGGCGCCCGCCAGATCGGCCGGCGGGAGCCCGGGGGAACCGTCCGATTCTTCAGCCGTCATTGTCAGGGTGAGCTTCCCGGAGGCATCGGTGCTCAGCGTGGGGGAAAACATGTCCATGGTGCTCCCGCCGGTCGCAATCTTCACCGCGCTGATGTCATCGAAATACGCCGTCCCGGTGAACTCGATCTTGCCCGCGTCGGTCAGCCGGAAGCTCACGTTTTCCCAAGCTGCGATCCCTTCGGAATCGTCGAGGGTTTGCTGGACGGCGTCGCGCATCGCGTCCTCCGGATCCGCCCCTCCGTCAAAGTTCAGGCTGAAGGGCTGGAATACCGCGTGGTGGAGCAGCTTGCCGGAGCCGTCCGGGTTGAGCGTCCAGGTCTGTTCGAGATCGATGCAGCCGACGAGGCTGAGACACGCCGCCAGAAGGACAAGTAGATGTTTCATTTTTCAGCATCGCGCATCATTCCCCTGCTGGCGAGCGACGGATAAACAGTAGGTCGGCAGTTGGTCGGAACCGCCGGCGGCGGCCGGGCGCCCCACTCTCAAAGCAAGTGGGCAACGAAGCCAACTTGTTGAACGAGTTGAGAGCCGGATCCGGGACGGCCTGCCAGTATTTGAACTGCTGTTCGCTCCACCTTCCGGCTGAGAATCTCGCGGCTCGGTGAGGATCTCGAGGCACTATCTCCTCCGCCCCCGGGCGGCTACTCCACCACCATGGTGCCGCGCATGAGGAGGTGGTGGCCGGGGAAGGTGCAGACAAATTCGTAGGCGCCGGGCGCTTCCGGCGCGGTGAACTCGAGGGTTTCTTCCTGGCGGTGGTCGAGGAGCTTGGTGTGGGCGAGGATCTTGTCGGTCTCGGGGAGCCAGTCGAGCTTGAAGCCGTCGGCGCCGAGCTGCATGGCGGCCATGCCGATCTCGTTGGCGGCACCGGGCTGGGTGAGGACGAAGTTGTGCGGGAGGAAGTCGGCGTTGCTGAAGGTGAGCTTGATCTTTTTGCCGGCCTTCACCGTGAACTCGGCGATGTCGAACTTGAGCTGTTCGACCAATGTTCCCACGTGCACGGTCGTCAGCTCGTCGGTGTCGGAAATGACGCCGGATTCGCGGGCGACGACGGTCTCCTCTTCCACGAATGCCGGGCTGCCTTTCGTCGGATCGACGCGCAGCCAGTGGTGCTCGACGGTTTTCGCGGCGATGCGGGCGTGGGGCTCGGGCGACTCCAAGACGGTCTTGAGCAGCTCCAGGTCTTTGACGTTGTGCTGCTGGTGCACCCAGAGCGCCTCGAGGAAATGGCGGGCGTGCCCGGGGTTCTTGGCGTCGAGGGTGGCGAGCCAGCGGGGCATGACGGCCATGATTTCCTTCGTATCGCGGCCGCTCAGCTCGACGCGAGTGCGGTGGCGCACGCCGTCGATCGGGTGCTCGAGGTACTTGAGGAGGCTGGCGACGGTGGCGCCGGCGATCTCCACCGGTTCGTCGAGCGGGTTCGGGGCGTAGCGCATCCGGTAGACGCGGCCGTGGCGATGGTCGCGGTTGGGGTCGCGCACGTTGTGCTGCATGTGGCCGATGATGACATTGTGCCAGTCCGCCACGTAGAGGGCGCCGTCGCTGCCGAAGACGGCGTCGGTGGGGCGGAAGTTCTTGTCGCTGCTGACGATGAGATCACCTTTCGGCTCGCCCCAGACGTGACCGTTCTCGGGGTTTCGTTCGAGGCCGTACTGTTTGATGCCGAGGAACCCGATGGTGTTACAGATCAAGAAATCCTGCTGCATCTCGTCGGGGAAGTTGGCGCTGGAAACGACGGCGTTGGCGGGGACGGGGCGGACTTCCTTTTTCAGGAGCTCGTGCATCTTGAAACCGTTGCCCTCGGGTCGCACCTGGAAGGCGCGGCCACCGGTGCCGTCGTTGGCGTAGTGGTAGCCCCAGCCGTCGAAGGCGATGCCGTGGGGGTTGGGAGAATTGCCGGCGTGCACCGCGATCGTGTAGCGCCGTGGGTCAAAGCGGTACATGGCCGACGCGCCCGTGCTGAGCGATGCGCCCCAGGGGTGCTCGATGTTGTTGTGGAGAAAGATGCCGCTTTGCCAGTAGATGCCGCCGTCCGGGCCATAGATGAGGTTGTTGGCCGCATGGTGGGTGTCGGCCGAACCGATGCCCTGGAGGAGGACCTCGCGGACATCGGCCACGTCGTCGCCGTCGGTGTCCTTGAGGAAGATGAGCTCCGGCTGGGAGGCGACGATGACGCCGCCGTTCCAAAACTCGAAACCGAGCGGGTTATGCACTTTGGCGAAGGTGATGCAGCGGTCGGCCACGCCGTCGCGGTTGTCGTCGGGGAGGATGAGGAGGCGGTCGTCCATCTCCTTGAGCGGCTCCCACTTCGGGTAGGTCTTCCAGGCGGCGACCCAGAGGCGCCCCTCGGCATCAACCTGCATCTGGACGGGGTTCACCAGCTCGGGGAACTGCGCCTCGTCGGCGAAGAGCCCGACTTCGAAGCCCTCGGGAACCGTGAGCATTTCGAGGCCTTGCTTGCCGGTGATGTAGTCGACGTTGCCCTCTTTCGCGGCGCTGGAGCTCTTGCTGCCGCCGCCGACGTTCGAGATGACGGGTACGGGCGCCGGAACGTTGCTGTCGTCCACCTTGGCATCACCCCCCTTGGCTCGCGCCCAGATCCGGGGGTCGCGGTTGGCGGTGAGGACATCGAGCATGGTCAGTTCGTGCTGCAGTACCTCGGCATTGGTCTGGCCGTCGACGAAGGCCAGGGTCGAACGTCCGCCCCAGACGTCGTTGCCGTCGGTGGCGCGATAGCGGTTGTACCAGTTCCAATTCTTGTCGAGCACGGCCTCGCGCAGGGACGCGAGCCCGTCCGAGGCGGCCACTTCCTTGCCGGTCAGCGCGGAAGCGATGGCTTCCCCGATCCCACGGTTGCCGAGTCCGTTGAGGTGGACGCCGTTGATGGTGAGCGGCTCCTCGTTGGTGGCGTAGAGCTGCTGGCTGGGTGCGAAGAGGTCGGCAAAGACGACGCCTTTCTCACCGGCGACCGCCTTGATCGCTTCCGTATAGAGGGCGAGGCGCGCGTTGTTGGCCTTGCCGTCGGGGAGGTTCGCGTCGTTGAGGTCCTCGTGGGCGATCGGGGAGAAGAGGACGAATCGCGGGGCGCTCTCGCCGTTGGGCTTCAGGTCTCGGTAGCGGTCGACCATCGCACCGAGATCCTTTTTGAAGCCGTCGACACCCTTCTCGCCGGCGAACGATTCGTTGTAGCCGAACATGACGAAGATGACATCCGCGCCGACGAGTTTGAGGTAGTCCTCCGGGGAGGTGAAGCCCTTGTTGCGGGGGCGCTGGGTGACGGTGTCGCCGGCGAAGCCCAGATTGCGGAAAGCGAGTTCCTTGTCCGGGAATTCCGACTGGAGGAGGGTTTCCATCCAGCCCTCGTGCTGCATGCGGTCGGCCAGGCCGTTGCCGATGATGGCTATGGTGTCACCATTTTCGAAATCGAAGGCACGGGCGTTGGTCACCGGCCAGGCGAGCGCGGCCACAAGGCCGAAGAACAAGGGGGCTTTCATTGTCATCGTCCCTCCAATACCCCAAGAATCGGGGGCGCATTTCGGGAAAGTGGCGAAAGATCGGATAATGGGATCGCGGACGCCGTTGGATAGGCTGCGGGCGAGCGGAGGTGGGGGGCCGGGGGTGTCGTCGGCGAAGACCCTTCGCTGTCGCCGGGCGCGGCGAGAGCGGCTGATCTGCAGACGACACCCCTCAGGAAACGGACATCCCCGATGAACGCCGGGTCCGGGAACCGTTCCCCCGCGGCACTACGGCGTGAGGCCCACCTCGACGCGGCCGTACTGGGCGGTGTTGCCGGTGGTGAGGAGCATGTCGGGGAACTCGGTCTGAACCGCTTCGATGGCCTCGCCGCTGCCGCCGGTGCCGGTGGCGATGACGCTCGGGGCGACGGGGCTAGCGTCCCAGATGATAAGCTCGGCACTGAACTCGTCGCCGACATCCACGCCGGCGGCAAGGAGGTCGGCGCGGCGGGTGTAGCGCAGGAAGATGCCCCCGCTATTGGGATCGACGAAGACGGTCGGCGGACCGAGGCTCGTGATGTTTCCCCCGGTCACCGTGAGTTCGCCGACCGTCCCGTTGGGGTCGAGACCGAGGCCGAAGTTCTCAAGATTGGTGAGGCCGTTGAGGGCGGTAGCGAGGTCTGCTCCAAGGCCGGTGTTGGCGGCGCTGCCGTAGTCCTCGGCTCCCACACCTCCGGCCAGATCGTTCATGGCGACCTCGATGAGGCTCGTGCCGATGAGCATGACCACCGAGCCGGTGACCACCGGAGGAAAGAGCCGGCGCGCCACGTGAATGAATCGGCTGAGAACCATCTCCACCGGCGCCGCGGCAAGTGTCAGGCCCAAGATGAGTGGGAGCCCTCCTGCCTGACCGGACTGAATCGCGAGCGGCACGAACGTGAAACTCGTTCCTTGAACGCTCAAGA
>CAZKYJ010000261.1:0-6869 GCA_964556355.1 uncultured Verrucomicrobiales bacterium
CCTGAAACTTCGACGGCAGAAATCCGGACGACCACTGGCGGGAAGAGATGGGTTGCCCCCCGCGCCCGGAATGGGAGACGAGGACGACGTAGCCGGGGAGGTTCTCCGTCTCGGCACCGAGACCGTAGAGCAGCCATGATCCCATCGACGGGCGCCCTTTGATGATCGACCCGGTGTTCATGAAGGCGTGGGCCGGATCGTGGTTGATCTGCTCGGTGTGCAGCGAGCGGACGATGCACATGTCGTCGGCGATGGTCGCGAGATGGGGGAAGAAGTCGGAGATTTCCTGTCCCGATTCCCCATGCCGTCGGAAGCCGCAGATCGGGCCGCGCGCCTTGAGTTCCGCCCCCTGGAGCTGGGCGAGCTGCTGGCCCCGCGTGAACGATTCTGGCATCGGTTGGCCGTCCAGCTTGGCCAGGGCCGGCTTGTGGTCGAACGTCTCGAGGTGCGACGGGCCGCCGGCCATGCAGAGGTGGATGACCCGCCTGATTTTTTGGGGGTAGTGGAGGTTTCCCGAGAGGGTTCCGGAGATCCCGCCGGGTGCGCCGCCGGCGCGATCGGTGCCCAGGAGCGAGGCGAGGGCGGCGCTCCCCAGCGAGAGGCCGGAACGGGAGAGGAAGGTTCTCCTGGTGATGTCTGATCGGGGGAGGACGGGATGCACGGCTCGTTCGGGTTAGTAGCGAGTGATGGTCTCGTGGAGGTTGAGGATGACCCGGCAGGTCTCGAACCATGTCTCGCTCTCAGATTGAGATAGTGACGATTGGAAAGCGGTGAGCGACCTCCGCTCGACCGGGGTGGGAGCCCTGCCGAGGACGCGCCGGAACAAGGCTTCGATGCGGGCATCGGGCGTGTCGTGCGCGGCGGTGATGCGTTCGCTGAGGGCACGCGCCGCCTCGACAAAGGTGGGGTCGTTGAGCAGCGTGAGGGCTTGCTGGGGAGTGTTGGATACCGTGCGTTGCGCGGTGCACTCCTCCCGCGAAGGGGCGTCAAAATTGGCGAGCATCGGCTGGAGAAAAGTGCGTTGCCAGTGGGCGTAGACGCCACGCCGGTACTGTTCGCGGCCGGTGCTGGGTTCGTATTCCCGCGCGGGAAAATTGAGGTTCTGATAGTAACCGCCGGGCTGGTAGGGTTTGGCGCTGGGGCCGCCGATGTCAAGATTCACCAGGCCGGCCGCAGCCAGCGCGTTGTCCCTGACGAACTCGGCCGGAAGCCGGCGTGGTGACTGGTGGGAGAGGAGGCGGTTCTTCGGGTCCGCTTCGACCTGCTCGGGCGTGGCATGGGACGAGCGCTGGTAGGTCTCCGAACCTACGATGAGGGTCACGATGTGTTTGATGTCCCAGCCGGATTCGACGAACTCGACCGCCAGCCAATCGAGCAGCTCGGGGTGGGTCGGCCATTCCCCCTGATTGCCCAGGTCGTCGAGGACGCCGGAGATACCGCTTCCAAAAAACTGTTGCCACAGGCGGTTGACGAAGACGCGCGCTGTCAGGGGGTTCTCCGGCGAGGTGATCCACCGCGCGAGATCGAGGCGGGTCGCGCGCGGCTGATCCGGGGGGCTATCGAAAAGGAACTCGGGCGGCGAGGGCGCCAGTGTCTCGCCGGATTCGTCCTGCCAGTTGCCCCGCGGTAGCAACCGTGTCTCGAGCGGCTCGGCCCGGGTGGCACTGACCATGGTGAAGGCTTTGCCCCCGCGGGTTTCGAGGAGCTTCGCGAAGAGCGGGCGGACGGGGTTGAAGGTGTCGTTCGTGGCGCCAGCGGCGAGGACGAACAGGCTCGGGCTGGCTCCGTCATCGATGGGGAACAACGCGTCGGGGAGCGCCGGGGCGGGCGATGCGGCGACTTCGATCGCCACGGACTGATCGCTGCGGATTTCGAGGGTGATGTCCGCCAGCGACCGATCGAGAAGAATGTAGGCCTCGGCCGGTGCCCGCGCGTCGGTGATCCAGCGGTGGGTCACGCCGATACGGTCGGCGCCGCCGGCGTAGTCGGGAAGCTTGTTACTGCTATCGGCGTGGAGAATCTCTGCACCGTTCACCTTCACCGACAGGATCACCCGGGAGCTGCTGGAGCCGCGATCGGTCAACCGGAGCCGGAGCGCACTCGCGGGAGCGTCCGGCGCACTGAAGTGGCCGGTGGCCTTCCGGTCTTGGAAGACGAGGGCGCCCCCGCCTTCGAGGGAGAGCGGCTGCCACCCGTCGGGATGCCGTTCGTAGAACGCGACGACTTCGGTCTGCCAGGCCTCGTAGGCTTCGCGATGGCGGGCGACCACCGCGTCCGCGATCGCCCCGATCGCCCTTCGCAGGCTGTCGCGCCGATGGACGAGATACTCGTTCTCGACTTCGATCTCCGGGGGGAACGGGTAGTCGTTGTTAAATCCTTTGAGGTCCGGGTTGGGTGTGTACCCATAGTCCGCATAGACGCCCCACTGCTGCAGGTCAGCAAAATAGGCGGCCATGGCGTAGAAATCCTTGGCCGTGAACGGATCGAACTTGTGGTCGTGGCATTCGGCGCAGGCCATGGTGGAACCGAGAAAGGCTGTCGACACCGCCCGGACGCGGTCGGCCTGTGATTTGGCGAGATACTCCTTCGGCTGGGCGCCGCCTTCGCGGGTCATCATGTTGAGCCGGTTGAAACCGGTGGCGACCAGCTGCTCGACCGTCGGATCCGGGAGGAGGTCGCCGGCCAGCTGCTCGGTGATGAACGCGTCGTAGGGCTTGTTCGCATTGAACGCCGCGATTACGTAGTCGCGGTAGGGGAAAATCCGTTGGTTCTGGTCCCCGTGGAATCCGACCGTGTCGGCATACCGGACGATATCGAGATAGGGCACTGCCATCCGTTCGCCGTAGTGGGGGCTCGCGAGGAGCGTCCCGATCACGACCGCAATGTCGTCGATTCCCCCGATACCCGTGGCCACCGGGGGGAGCCCGGTGAGGTCGAGCGAGATCCGGCGTCGGAGGGTGGTGGGACTCGCCGGCGGAGCGGCGGCGAGGCTCTGCCGCCGGAGCTCCTCGCTGATGAAGTTGTCGATCGGATTCGCGTGCCCGAGGTCGGGGACGACCGGTCTGACGGGCGGGACGTAGGCCCAGTGGGGTTCGTACTCCGCCCCGGCATCGACCCAAGCCCGAAGGGTCTCCCTCTGCTCGGGCGTGAGCGCCTTGTGCGAGTCTTCCGGCGGCATGAGGTCGTCCGCGTCTCCCGTGGTGATCCGGTAGATCAGCTCGGACTGCGAAGCGTCTCCCGGAACGAAGGCGCCCGCTTCGAGAGCGGCCTCCCGGATGTCGAGGCGGAGGTCCGCTTTCTGGTGGTTCCGGTCAGGGCCGTGGCAGTAGAAGCAATTCTCGGAAAGAATTGGCCGGATGTCCCGGTTGTAGCGCGGCACCCCGCCGGCGCTGACCATGGCCGTCGTGCCGACGAGGGCAGCGGTCGCCAGGAGCTGGGGGAAGGGAATCGTCATCGCGGGTTGCCGGGACTTGCGGTATAGCGGCGGGGCACCAAATGTTACGATACGATGGATTGGAGACAAGCTTACGCGGATGGGACAACACCGTGGGATCGGGGCGGTCCGGCGCCCCCGCTCGTCGAGTGGCTCGGGGTCGAAGGAAATGCCATGGGCGGTGACGTGCTCGTTCCGGGGTGTGGGTTCGGCTACGATGCGGCGGCCATCGCGGCAGCCGGGGCTTCGCGAGATGTCCTGGGGATCGACATCGTCCCCGCCGCGATCGATCGGGCGATAGCCTTGCATGCCCGCGCCGGATTGCGCTTCGCCCTTGCCGACTACTTCGCGACCCCGCCGGGATCGTGCGACTGGATCTTCGAGCACACCTGCTACTGTGCGATCGACCCGTCGAGGAGGGGAGAGTATGTCGAGGCGGCGTGGCGGGCATTGCGGCCGGGCGGGAAGGTGCTGGCGGTGTTCTTCTTGACGCCGTGGGACGAAGACGAGGACCAGGAGCAGGGGCCGCCGTTCGGCACGACCATCGAGGAGTTGGACGCCCGGTTTGCCCGCCGCTTCGAGCTGGTCGAATCCGTGCGGCCGCAGGCGGCATACCCGGGAAGAGAGGGGCGGGAACTTTTCCGGCTGCTGGGGAGAAAGGAGGGTTAGTTTCAGTTGCCTGGCCGCCCGATTCCGCGATGCTTCCGACCATGCCCCCCGACGAAGCGGCTTTGCTGGCCGGCGCGACCCCCCTATTGCAACTCCACCCGCAGGATAACGTCGGCTGCTTGCCGAGGTCGCTCCCCGCAGGCGCGGTGGTGGCCCACGGAGCCAGGTCATGGCGGATCGAATCCGCGTTGGGCCTCGGGCACAAGATCGCCGTGAGGCCGATGAAAGCTGGCGAGAAAGTGATCAAGTTCGGCGTCTCCATAGGTTCGGCGAAATGCGAGATCTTTCCCGGCCAGCACGTCCACCTCCACAACCTTGGCAGCGACTATCTGCCCACGTTCACGCTTTCCGGGGGTGAAAAGTATGGAGGGTGAGTTCACCGGCTACCTCCGGGGGGACGGGCGGAAGGGGATCCGCAACCACCTGTTGGTGATCTATCTCGTGGAATGTTCGAAGCACGTGGCGGATGCCATCGCCCGGCGCTACCGGGAGCGTGGCGTCCAGCTCATCGGCTTCAGTGGCTGCTATCCTAACGAGTATTCAAACTTGATGCTCCAGCGGCTCGCGACCCATCCGAACGTGGGCGGCGCGCTGCTCGTCTCGCTCGGCTGTGAGGGGTTCGATCGGCTATCTCTGCTGCGGGCGGTGAAAGCCAGTGGCCGCCCGGTCGAGCTCGTCGGCGTGCAGGGCGAGGGGGGGACCCGCAAAGCGATCGCGGCGGGGTGTGCTTGGGTCGAACGGGCGCTGGCCGAGCTCGAGAATGTGCCCACCGTGCCGATGGGGGCCGACGAACTCGTCGTCGGCACGATCTGCGGCGGTTCGGATGCGACCAGCGGGATGACGGCCAACCCCGCCATCGGGCACTGTTTCGACCGGCTGGTGGAAAACGATGCCACGGCGATCTTCGAGGAGACGGGTGAGCTGATCGGCTGCGAGCAATGGATGTCCGATCGGGCGGAGCGGGCGGAGCTGGGCGGCGCACTGGTCGAGAGCGTCCGGAAGGCCGCCCGCTACTACCATCATCTCGGGCACGGGAGCTTCGCCCCTGGAAACGCCGACGGCGGTCTGACCACTCAGGAAGAAAAATCGTTGGGCGCCTATGCGAAGAGCGGTACGGCGCCGATCGTTGGATTGCTGAAGCCGGGCGATGTGCCCGGCCGGGCGGGGCTCTACCTGCTCGACGTCGTACCGGACGGCGATGTGATGTTCGGGTTTCCGAACATCAACGACAACGCGGAAATCGCCGAACTCATCGCCTGCGGGGCCCACCTCATCCTCTTCTCGACCGGGCGTGGGTCGGTGGTCGGCTCGGTGATCTCCCCGGTGCTCAAAGTGTGTGCCAATCCCGAAACCTACCGGAGGATGAGTGACGACATGGACATCGACGCAGGGAAAGTCCTCGAAGGCAACGGGTCGATCGCCTCGGTCGGAGACGAGATTTTCGCGCTCCTGCTCGAGGTTGCGGCGGGGCGGCAAAGCGTCTCGGAATCCCTCGGCCACCAAGAGTTCGTCCTCACTTACAAACGGTTCACCCCGGCGGGACCCGCCTGTTTCCCGGGGTAGGGCTGCAAATATGACCATGATGGGATTGGAGAAAAAGACGGCTGTCATCACCGGTGCAGCATCGGGGATCGGGAGGGCGATCGCGCTCCGGTTCGCGAGCGAGGGAGCCAGGGTCGTCGCGTTCGATATCGATAGCGCCGCGCTCGAAACGCTGGTGGCGGAGATATCGGGCTCCGGCGGGGCGGCCGAGGCGCGATCGGTCGACGTTTCCCTCGAGTCGGGCGTGGCCGGGGCCTTCGGAGGGTTGGGCGGGGTCGATATCCTCGTGAACAACGCGGGAATCTCGTCGATCGGGTGTTTGGAAGATGCGGACCCGCAGGAGTTCGAGCGGGTCTATGCGACCAATGTCAAAGGGGTCTACCACTGCCTGCGGTTGGCCGTGCCCCTGATGGCCGCGCAGAACTCCGGGGTCGTGCTTAACATGGCGTCGATCGCCAGCCGGCTCGGCATCCAGAATCGGTTCGCCTACTCGATGAGCAAAGGGGCCGTGCTGGCCATGACCATGTCGGTGGCCCGGGACTATATCGGATCCGGGATCCGCTGCAATTGCATCTGCCCCGCGCGGGTGCACACCCCGTTCGTCGATACCTATCTCGACCGGCACTACGCCGACAACCGTGATGAGATGATGGCGGAGCTGTCCCGGTTCCAGCCGATCGGGAGGATGGGCACGCCGGAGGAGATCGCCGGACTCGCCGCCTTCCTTTGCAGCGACGAGGCGGCATTCATCACGGGCGCGGCCTACGACATCGACGGGGGCGTTACCAGTTTGCGCTAACACTAGGAAATCGAAAAAGAATGAAGTTAATTCGGATAGGAGAAACCGGTCAGGAGATACCAGGAGTCCAGCTCGACGATGGGCGCCGGATAGCGATCCCGGGCGAGTTCGGTGATTTCGACGAGAAGTTCTTCGGCGGCGACGCGATGGAGCGCCTGCAGGACTGGCTCGGGCGGAATGGGGATGGGGCAGCCGACATCGGTTCGGAGGCCCGGCTGGGATGTCCGATCGTCCGTCCGAGCAAGATCATCTGCATCGGTCTCAACTATTCGGATCACGCGAGGGAGTCGGGGCTCAAGGCGCCGGGGGAGCCGGTAATGTTTTTCAAGGCGACCACCGCGATCACCGGGCCGCATGACCCGCTGCGCATTCCGGAAGGTTCGAGCAAGACCGATTGGGAGGTCGAGCTGGCCGTCGTTATCGGGA
>CAZKYJ010000262.1:0-359 GCA_964556355.1 uncultured Verrucomicrobiales bacterium
GCGCGGACGGCGAAGCCGTCAAAGTTCGAGCGGTCGAACGACGGCACGTCCACGGTGACCTCCTCGACCGCACGGTAGAGAAACCGGGTGTCGGCATCGTCGGCCACCCCGTCTTCGTTCAGGTCGTCGAGCGTCGCGTTCCCGTCCGAATCCACCAGGATGTCCGCCGCGTCCCCGTAGAGATGGCGGCTGTAGCGAGTGGTGTTGCCGATGGCGATGTTGTAGGCCGGCGTGCGATAACCGCTCACGATAAAGAGGCTTTCGGTCTCGACGTCTTTCTTTTGCAGCCCCGCTACCAGCGCCTGGAGCTTGAGGAGCAGGCGGGACATGGGAGGACGCACTGTGCTGCCGATGGCGCC
>CAZKYJ010000262.1:369-2871 GCA_964556355.1 uncultured Verrucomicrobiales bacterium
GGCCATCCGGACCCCTGTTTACAAAGGAATTGTCCGAGCCGGAAATGCGGAGAAACCCAGGCGCCGGCGTCTTCTTCCGTGACGCGGATCAGTCCGGTGGGCCGGTTGTAACGCGGATTGCCCTTCAGCGGCTCGTCCATGTATTTCCCGATCCGGTAGCCGTCGAGCTGGCTCTCGCCGTTGTAGGGAACCCGAACCATGGCGTGGAGGCACATCGTCTGGCCCGTCGACTGATCGATCATCCGCAGGCAGCTGATCCCCGGCGCTTCGGGGACCGTCCAGACGTACTTCCCCTCACCGGTCTGGCCGACGTCGCCGGTTTCCGGCTCTAATTTGAAGCGCGCGAGATCGCCCCCCGCTTTCAGGATCTCAACCCCGAGCGCTTCTCCCGGATCCGCCATCACGGACATCAAGGGATACGGGTTCTCGATATCGCCGATGCGGATCGAGAAATCGATGGGCGCCAGCTCGGTTTTCCTCCGGATACGCATTTCCTCGCTGGTCACCCCCGTGAACGACGCACGGCAGTCCTCGATGACCTCCGGGGGCACGGGAGCTTCGGGCACCTCTTCCGGCGCCTCGGGCTCCACCGCGCCGATCTCTTCGTCCGGCCCGTCTTCGATCACGACGTCGTCCGCCATCGGTCCGGGGGGAATCGATCCCGGTGCGGTCGGTTCGCCGATCTCCGGCCCGGTGCCGTCCTCCGCCATCGGTCGATCCGGGAATGACGCCGCGATCTCCGGCGCGTCCGTCGTCGCCTCCGCGACGTCGGACGGGAAGAAGCGGTTCGCGCCCACCATCAAGATGGCCGCGGCGATGGCAACGCCCGCGACGAGACAGGCCACCACGACGGCACCCGCCCTGAGCCACCCCGTCAGTTTTTGGTGTCGCCGCCCGTCGCCGGACTGATCTCCTTTCGCCATGCCCGCCGTTACGTCTAAGAATCGAGGCCGGTTTTCTTCTGGCTCGGATTCGGAACATCACGGGTTCGCCTGGCATTCCTGCAGGCGACGCCGCAGAAACGCCCGCTCCGACGGGAGCGTGGCCAGCTCTTCGGCCCTCGCAAAGTGCTGCCTCGCCCGATCCGTTCGCCCCCGGTCACGCTCGAAGGTTCCCCGGATCGCATGGAGGAGATAGTAGTGGTCGAGGGGGAGATGGCGAAGCGCTTCGATGCCCGCGTCCACCCCATTCACCCGCGCCAGCGCCACCGCCCGGTTCAATGCGACGACTGGCGACGCGGTCACCGCCAAGAGCTGGTCATAGAGAGCGAGCACGCGCGGCCAGTCGGTCGAGTCGCTGTCGGCAGCCGTGCTGTGGCAGGCGGCGATCCCCGCTTCCAGGTGGTAGGCGCTCACTTCGCCGCCCCGGCCGGACAGGGCGAGAAAGCGGATGCCGTCCCCGATCATCTGCCGGTCCCACGCCGAGCGATCTTGCTCGTGGAGGCGCAGGAGGTTGCCCGCATCATCGGACCGCGACGGCAGGCGAGCGGCATTCAGGAGCATGAGTGCTAGCAACGCGAAGGTGCGCGGCAGTGCGGTCTCCGGATTCCGCGTCAGGAGCCCGACGAGCCGGATCGACTCACGGCAGAGATCCGCCCTGACCAGCCGGTCTCCCGACGAGGCCTTGTAGCCCTCGTTGAAAAGGAGGTAGAGCGTTCCCAAAACCCCATCCAGCCGCCCCTGCAGATCGGCCGGGCCGGGAACCACGAACGGTACCGCCAGCTCGCGGATGCGCTGGCGGGCGCGGACGAGGCGCTTCTGCACCGCCGCCTCCGTGGTGAGGAACGCCGCCGCGATCTCCGCCGGGCTGAACCCGCACAGGGTCCGCAGGGCGAGCGCCTTCTGCGCATCGGCGGAAAGCTGCGGATGGAAGCAGACGAACAGCATGCGCAAGGTGTCGTCGGGCACCGCCTCGTCGGCAGCTTCGGGCGCGGCCTCCGCGAGCCACCGGCCGTGCTCGTCCGCGATGGCCGACTCTTTCCGGATCCAACGCTGCTCACGCCGCAGGTGGTCGGTCGCCAAGTTCTTGGCCGCCCGCGTCAGCCAGGCCGCGGGACTGTCAGGCATCCCCCGGTACGGCCAGCTCTGCAGGGCGCGCACCAGCGTCTCCTGCGCCACGTCCTCGGCGAACTCCAGCCGGTGAACCCCGAACTGCGCGGTCAGCATCCCGACGAGCCGGGCACTTTCCCGACGGAAAAAATCATCGGAGAGCTCGGTGTCGCTCACTCCTCCCCGGCGGCTTGGACGATCTCCTCGATGTCGATCTTGACCATCTTCATCATCGCCTCCTGGGCGCGGCGCGCCCTGTCGGGGTCCGCGTCGTGGAGCAGTTCGACCAGCCGCGCCGGCACGATCTGCCAGCACAGGCCCCAGCGGTCTTTCAGCCATCCGCACGCGACCTCCGCGCCACCCTCCGCGAGGGCGGTCCAAAGCCGGTCGACCTCCGATTGGCTATCGCAGATGATCTGAAAGGAAACCGCCTCGGTGAAGGGGAACTGCGGCC
>CAZKYJ010000262.1:2881-6864 GCA_964556355.1 uncultured Verrucomicrobiales bacterium
ATCAGGGTGAACTCAACCGTCAGCACCTCCCCCGCCCTCGTGCTGGGATTGTCCGCCGGCGACCGCAGAATCCGGTCGATCCGCGAATCCGGGAGCAGTGACACGTAGCGTTCCGCCGCCTCCTCGGCGGCGCCGTCGAACCAGAGGCAAGGGATCACGTTTCTCATCGGGCCGTCACTTTGATTCCACCTCCCCGCCGGCGGCTTTCACATCCGCCATGGGGCGGCAGAGGTCGGCCACGGGACGGACTTCGATGTGGGCACCATATTCCAGAATGGGACAGGCTTGGGCGTGCCGGACGGCGTCGTCCATCGAGCCCACCGCGATATGGAAGAACCCGGCGACCGCCTCTTTCGATTCGGCAAAGGCACCGTCGGTCACCGCCGCCCCACCCCGGCCGGCCACGATCTTGCCCTCCTCCATCAGGGGAAGTGCCCCCCGGTGCACGCCGGCTTGGGAGAGGCTGTCGACCCAGGCGTAGAATCTTGTCATGATGGCCTGCAGTTCGGACGGCGACATGCCATCGGGCCAGTCGGTACCCCGGACGAAGAGGAGATACTCGTCGGTCGGCTGCTGTGGGTTTTCCGGATTCATGGGGGCGATTCTACTGGTGGACCATGGTTTGGAAGCCTCCGAATGCCATGCGCTGGCAATCGAAGATCCCCCGGGTTTCCTCGCACATCTCGGCGATCCTCGGATCCGTCATGATCTTTTCGTTCGCCGCGTCCCGCACCGCGCGGGAGGGATAGACGACGTAGGAGAAGACGACGACTTCATCGTCCTTGGTTCCCGCCATTCTCGGGAACGGCACCTGGTCTTTCACATCGACATCATCCCCGATACACTCCCGGTATTCGAGGGCGCCGTGGTCTTTCCACACGGCGGCCGCCCGGGTCGCCACGGCCCTGTAGGCTTCGATCTTGTCCCGCGGAACCGAAAGGACGAACCCGTCGACATAATGGTCGGTCGCGCTCATGACTCGGTTTCCGCCTCTACGCTGACCATCCACCCGAGTCCAAACCGGTCGGTGACCATCCCGAAACAGGGCGACCAGAACGTCTTGCCAAGCGGCATCTGCACCTCGCCCCCGTCGGCGAGGAGGCCGAAGACGCGCTTCGCTCCCGTCTCGTCGGGCATGGTCAGGGACAGCGAGAATCCCGAAAACTCGGTTTGCTCGCTCCCGCAGCCGTCCGATGCCATCACGACGCTCTCGCCGATGCGAAACGACGCGTGCATCACCTTGTCCTCGTAGCCGGGAAAGCGCATTTCCTCGGGCGGGGGGTCGGGGCTGTCGCGGAACTTCATGAGCATTTCCACCTCTGCACCGAGGCTGGATTTGTAGAAATCGACGGCCTCTTCGCAGCGGCCTCCGAAGAAGAGATAGGGTTGGATCAGTGTCTTCATGGGATTCTTGGTTCAGGGTGATCGTTAGAGGGTCGGGGGCGCCCCGATCAGGTTGGCCAGCTGTTCGGCACAGGTTCCCCAGCCGTCGTGGAAACCCATCTCCGCGTGCTTGTCGCGGTCTCCGGTCGTCCAATGGAGGGCGCGGGCTCGGTAGCGCGTGCGCCCGTCGAATGCTTCAAAGGTCAGGTCGAGGGTCAGGAACGGCTTTTCCGACGGGGTCCAGGCGCTGGTGTATGCGTCGGTCGTGACGAGGCGCTCGTTGGGGACGACTTCGAGATAGACCCCCTGCATGGGCATGTCGTTGCCATCCGGGTCGCGCATGACAATGCGGTTGGAGCCGCCAGGGCGGACGTCCAATCGGGCCGAGGGCGTGGTGTAGGGCAGCGGGGCAAACCACTGCACCAGCAGTTCGGGATCCGTCCAAGCCCGATAGACTTTCTCCGGCGGAGCGTCGATGATCCGGGTCAGGAAGAGCTCCCGACCGCCAGGTTCCGCGCTGGCCAGGCGCGCGAGCTCGGCCTCGAGGCGGTCGAAATTCTCCTCGTTGCAGCGGGGCACGTAGGCCTGGCATTTTTCGAAGGCCGCCGCGTCGTCGAACGCCTGATGCCAGGTCAGCCGGGTGCCGCCGTCCTCCTCTTCGAGATCCATCGTCATGAGGAATACCGGTCGTACCACGTGCCGGACGACAATCTTGCCCGGCTCGATCTGCTCGAAACGGCATTCGTTGGGGTAGTCTTTTCCATCCGGGCCGTGCATGTCGAACCGCCAGAGTCCACCCGGCGTCGGGTCGCATTCGTGGAAGGTATTGCGGAACCCCTTCGGCCCCCACCAGCGCGCGAGAGAGTCGGGCCCGGTGATGGCGCGGAATACAAGATCCCTCGGGGCAGGGATCAGGCGGGTGTTGACGAAGGTATTTGGTGTGGTCATGAAGTCTTGGTATCAAGAATATGACGAACGGGGGGAGAGAAAAAGGACAGCGATGAAATCTTTTTGCGAGATTGGTCGGCGCGGAGCGGCGAGCAAAGGAGCCGTAGCGGCTTCGGCTTCCGATGCGTGGCAACAGACTACGGGCTGCCCTCCGCTCAAAGCGGCTTCGGCGGACGCGCGGCGGCGGGCATCCGATGCGCGCCCCATCAGAGCACCTTCACAATGACCCGCGAGTTGCGTCCGCTCTTGTCGAGTTTTTCGCGACGGGACGGCGGGAGATCGGTGGGGGCGCCGGGGGCGAAGCCGGCCTTGGTTTCGAAGTAGTCGATGGCCTGGGTGGTCAGGGCGACGAGGCGCTCGGCTCCGAGTTCGCGGGCGCGCGCCTCGGCGGTCTCGACGATCTTGCGGCCGTAGCCTTTGTTCTCGTGGGTCGGGCGGATATAGAGACAGGCCAGTTCGGCCACCGTGCTGCCGTCGTAGGGGTGGACGGCGACGGTGCCGACGATGGCGCCATCGACCTCGAGGACGAGGTAGTCCTCGAGCTGGGCAACGATGTCGCGGCGGGTGCGGCGGACGAGCTCGTCGTCGCGCACCGAACTTTGGATCAACGAGAGGATGTCGCTGACGTCGGACGCCTCGGCGGGCCGGACGCGCTGGTAGGTATCGACGTAGACCATGGTGGCCACGCCCTCGGCGTCAAAGAGTTCGGCGAGCAGGCCATCGTTGAGCGAGCCGTCGATGATATGGGCGCGCGAGACGCCCTCGCGGCAGGCGCGGGCGCCGTAGCGCAGCTTCGAACGGAAGCCCTCGGAGACGACCTCGCCCCGCTCGACCCGTTCCTCGGCGTCCTCGACGGTGAGCTGGACGGCCTTCCCGCCGAAACGGTCACGTGAAAGGTAAAGGATTTTCGCGGCCTTGAGGGCGACGGCCACGGCGGCGGCACAGGCGTCGGAATTGACGCGCAGGGTATTGCCCTTCCCGTCGTAGCCGAGCGGGGCGACGAGCGGCACCATCCCGCGGTCGAGGAGCGCCTCCAGGCTCTCGGCCACGACCTTCTCGATCTTGCCGGTGTGGAGGAGATCCTTCCCGCCGATGACGCCGGCGGCGCGGGCGTGGACGGCATTGGTGGTGGCAACCTGCAGGCCCTGGCCCGTCAGGTTTTGCATGATGTCGTTGGTCAGGCGGGTGACGGCATCGATGCTGACCTGGAGGGTCGGCCAGTCGGTGACGCCGATCCCCTCGCTGTCGGTGACGGGGGTGCCGCGCTCGGCGGCGAGGCGCTCGACCTGCGCACCGGCGCCGTGGACGAGGACGATCTTGATATTGAGCGAGTGGAGGACGGCGAGGTCGAGGAGGATGTTGGCGAAGTTGGGCGACGCCACCACCGCGCCGTCGAGCGCGATGACGAACACCCGCCCACGGAACTGCGGCACGTAGTGCAAAATCCCACGCAGGTCGCTAAGAAGTCCTCCCATCGCGGACGTTCCGCGTTCGTTGGACAAAGTTCAACCGCCGCGTGTGCGGCGAGGCGTCCAGAACAGCCGCACAGATCCCGTTGGAAGCGGAGCCGATCCCTTGAGAAAATGAATTTAGGGTCCATCGAAACCGTCTCCATTTCGAACCCATCTCCCTGAATGCCCGCTGATCCCACC
>CAZKYJ010000263.1:0-6863 GCA_964556355.1 uncultured Verrucomicrobiales bacterium
GGTGGCGGTGGGCGTGGCGGGTTCGGTGCCGGGAGTGGGATCTTCCATAGAGTGGGTGGATGCGGTAAACGCTGGGAGGCAAGGAATGCGAGGGCGCCGTGGCGGGTTGGCTAAGGCGCGGGCTAGTAGTGATGAATCTTGAATGGACTGGGCACCCTGGGGATCAAACCCAGGATTTTGACCGGGGGCACCGGCGAGTCGAATGGCACCTTTGTCCCGGGTTGCCCGGGCTGGGAAGCCATGCTGCTCAACTCAGTCGGAAGTCCACCGGCGAAGGTGTGAAATCGCGCGATACGACAGATACCGACCATCGCGGGCACGGGGGAGCGGTTCATCCCGCCGCAAAGCAATCAGTCCTTCGCGGATTCGGCGGCATCTGCCACCTCGAACCTTCATAAGCGTAAGTGGCGATTTCGCCCTTGTCAACGGGCGGAAGGAGAGAATGGAGGAGGGACCGCTGGGGTGGGATGCGGCAATTGGGCTTGAACCGGCTTCGCGATGCTCCTATAAAGAACGCTCCACCTCTTCGACCCCCATCGGAATGTTTCCTCCGCCACTCCCGGCGCGGGCCGGTCATCGGGGAGGGGACACGACAACTACAACTATGGGCAAGCAACTAAACAAAGTGGAGAAGCGTCGCAGGCGCCAAGATTATCTCAAACGTAAGAAGGTGGCCGCCGCCAGCGCGAAGGCTCTCGGCAAAGGCGCCGATTCCGGGGCCACGAAGAAGAAAGCCGTCAAGAAGAAGACGGCCGCGAAGAAGAAATCGGCAGCCAAGAAGAAAGCGGCAGCAGAGCCCGTTGCCGAAGCGGCCGAGACGGCACCGACTCCGGAGGCCGAAGCTTCCGAAAGCTAGACGGCGCTCCCCATCCGCCGGAAGCTTCCCGATCGATTTTCGAATCCCCTTCACCACACCGGTGGCGGCGCTGACGTGCTGCCATCCGGTGGTTGGCGGATCCGGTTTTCGGGAGGGCACCGGGCACATTCTTCGGTCGAAGATGTAGGCACCGCCGTAACACTGCTGTGGGTATGAGATCGGAGAGGAGACAGATTCTGCTTGTCGATGGCCACAGCATGCTCTTCGCGATCCCCGAACTGGCCACCCGACATCGGCGGAATCCCGCAACGGGGAGAGCCGAGTTGGAAAGGCGGCTCTCGGCTTTCCAAGACGTCACGGGTACCCGGGTTGTCGTCGTTTTCGACGGGCAAGGTAGCCGGACGATGGAGGCGCCCAGGACCCCGGGTGGTCTCCAGATTTTTTACGCCGCTTCCGGGGAGACGGCGGACACGGTCATCGAACGGCTGGTGAGGCGGTACGCGGAGTCCTTGGATCTCCTCGTCGCCACGGAGGACAGGGCGGAGCAGGACGTGGTTGTCGGGGCGGGGGCCCATTGGGTCGGGGCGGCGGGGCTCGTGGCGCTGATGCGCGGCGCCGAGACGCAACTCGAAGCGGACTTGCGCGCTCTCTCCGGAGGGCGCAGGAGTTCCCCGAAAGCCTGATTTCACCATGGCACGCAAACCGTTCGATCAGATCGGCCGCACGAGCTTCGGCTATGCGGCGTTGATCCTGCACTCCCGGCAGCACCGGAGGAAGGCGATGTTCGGGATCATGCTTTTTGCGATGGCGCAGGCCTTCTGCGGGGCGGTCGTTCTCGAGGCGTTTCTCATGCGCCACCCGATCGCGTTCTTGGCCTACTGGGGATTCTGCTTGGGCGCTGTGCTCTTCGGCTTCCTGCTCGCCACCTTCGATCTCCTGGCGGTCCGTAAGGAAGCACGGGCGCGGGAGCGCGCGCTGGAGCGCGAGTTGCAGGAGGCGATCGCGAAAGAGAAGAAGAATCGGGAAGCCCGGGATCGCCGTGAGGAAGACGCGTGAGTCCCTCGAAGAGGTCGAGCGGACCGCGCTCGCGCCGTATGCCCAACGGGTGGCGGATTCGGCGGGGCGCCACCACGCGGAGCCGGCCCATCCCTACCGCACCGACTACCAGCGGGACCGGGCCCGCATCATTCACTCGAGGGCATTCCGCCGGCTGGAGTACAAGACGCAGGTCTTCCTCAACGGTACCGGCGACCACCTCCGCACCCGTCTCACGCACACTTTCGAGGTTGCATCGGTGAGCCGGACGATCGCCTGCGCCCTCGGCGCCAACGAGGATCTTGCCGAAGCCATCGCCCTCGCCCACGATCTCGGCCACGCCCCGGTCGGTCACGCTGGCGAAGAGACGCTCAACCGCCTGATGCGGGAGCACGGGGGGTTCGAGCACAACCTGCAGAGCCTCCGTGTGGTCGATCATATCGAAAGCCGTTACCCGGATTTCGGCGGGCTCAACTTGACCTATGAAGTGCGCGAAGGTCTCCGCAAACACGAGGGTGGCTACGATCGTCCGTCCACGGGGGGCGGTGCGCCCGCGCGGTTCCCGCGCCCGTCGCTGGAGGCACAGATCGCCAACCGCGCGGACGAAATCACCTATTACAGCCACGATCTCGACGACGGCCTCGACCACAAGTTGATCACGGTCGAGCAACTGGGCGAGCTGGGTGTTTGGGCGACCTGCGCCCAGCGGGTGCGACGCGATTTCCCAAACCTGACCGGCAAGCGTTTCCGCAGCTACGTCATCCGCGTGCTCATCGACCACGAGGTGGAGGACCTGGTGGCGACCACCTCGGCGAACCTAGATCGGATCGGGGCCGGCTCGAGTGACGACGTCCGCCGACATGGGGCTCCGGTGGTTGCCTACAGCGACGAGCTCCGGGCGCAGAACGCCGCCCTCCGCAAGTTTCTCTACCAGAACATCTACTACCACGATCTCGTCTCCGGTCCGAACGAGCGAGGCTGCCGGCTATTGGAGACGGTTTTCAACTACTACATCGCCCATCCCGAGCGCCTGGGAGGTCGCACCTCCGAGCGCTTGGAAAATGACGGCCTCTACCGTACGGTTTGCGACTACGTTTCGGGAATGACCGACCGCTATCTCCTGGAGGAAGCCCGTCGAATCTCCTGATCGCCCGCACCGTCCTGGTCCCGCCCGGAGGGACGTCGTCCCGATCTGGTGGAGCCAGCCCATTTTGCTCGCCAAGGATGGCGATGTCGGTGCTGACAGGACTATTCCGGTAGCTTTTATGTCGCGCCGCGCCGGGCGGGAGCCCCGGTGATGCCCGGTGACGGGCGCTAGTTCTGGGTGAAGACGAACGTGCCCTTCTTGTTCGAAACGAGGACGTCCGTCTTGGAGTCCCCGGTGATGTCCTCGGCGCGGACCTGGGTTCCGACGCCGGATGCGTCATCGATCTGGTGGGCGACGAAGGTGGCGGTGTCGTTGGCGCGCACGGTCTGGAACCAGTAGAGCACCGCGGGTTGATCGCCCCCGGGGTCTTTGCCGCCGTGAGCCCAGTAGCGCTTCCCGGTGATGATGTCCTCGATCCCATCGGCGTCGACATCGGCCATGGCGATGCCGTGCATCTGGGTGAAAACCAGCCCGCCAGGGCTCTCTTCAGGCTTGCTGCCAACGATGACGTGCGGGCGGAAAGTATGGGTGCCGTCCTCGTTGGCAAACTGTTCGTACCAGCTGAGACCGTAGCCGTGGGCGTCGATCGACGTGAGGATGTCGTTGTCGCCGTCCCCGTCGAAATCGTAGGCGAACATCTGAGCACCGCCGCGCCCGCCGGGGGTGAAAGCGTAGCGGTGGCGCTCCCAGAGCGGCGCCCCATCGAGCGAGGCGGGCTGTTCCCACCAAGCGTCCTTGTCGATAAGGTCGATGCGCCCGTCCCCGTTGACGTCGCCGATGCCGAGGCCGTGGGTGTACTTGCCTCCGGTCGCCTCCTCGGAGATGAAGGTGAGCGGCCACTCGGCCGTCGGGTCGGCGGGGATCTCCGCGTAGGCAAAGCGCCCGCCCAGCGAGCAGATGACCTCGGGGCTCCCGTCGCCGGTGATGTCATGGAAGCCGGGCGACTCGTTGTCGGCGACCGGGACGGCCGTGTGTTTCGCCCAGTGCTCGCCCAGCTTTCCCGGGCCGGGGTTGCGATACCACAAGACGGCCTCGCCCGGGAACCCGAAGACGACGACGTCCGTGCTCCCGTCGGCGTCGATGTCTTGGGTGAACGTCAGGAAGTTATGCGAGTAGCCTTTGGGGTCGTAGGGGGCAGGTTCGTAGATCTCATGCTTGGTGGCGAAATCGGAGCCGGCATACCAGTAGGGACCCGCGATGAGGTCGTCTTTCCCGTCGCCGTCGATGTCGGCACGGGCGCACCCCTCCGCGAAAAACGTGTCGGTGAGCTGGAGCTTGGTGAAGGCGATCTCGCCCGGCGCGGCGAGCGCGGAGGCGAAAATGGCGGCGAGGGTGGCAGCGGGGGTTGTATTCATGTTAGTCAATGCGGTAAACGGCGTCGGTGCTCCGGAGGATGAGGGTGTCTTCCCCGACCACGGCGGGGGAGGCGAACGACCCGCTGTCGAGCTGGTTGGTGGCGAAGATTTGGAAATCTTCGGTGGCTGAAATAACGAAGGTCTGCCCCATCTCGTTGGGGACGTAGGCGCGGTCACCCACGAGTACGGGGGAGGCCGAGAACTTTCCGCCGAGGCGTTCGGACCAGTGCTGCTCGCCCGTTCCGGCGTCGTAGGCGGTGGCGATCCCCCCGTCGTTCACCGTGATGAGAACTCCGTCCGAGGAGAGGACGGGGCTGGGCTTGAGGGGGGTGCGGTCGTCGGTCGTCCAGTCGATGTGGGTCTTGGTGATGTCCCCCCTCGCTTCGGGATCGAGGCGGACGGCGAGGATGTCGGCCTTGCCGAAACCCGAGTTGATGAAAACGTGGGTTTCGTTGGCGACGGGCGCGGAGGCGTTGGAGAACCCGCCATAGGTGACCGTCCAGATTTCCTCGCCAGTGTCGGCGTCGTAGGCGAAGGCAGCTTTGGCTCCCGGGCTGACGATCCACGTGGCGTCCTTCCCGGGGACCGGGACGAGGAGGGGGGTGGTGTAGGCCTTGCGGAAATCGCCGTCGGCTTTCGGATTGCCATCCGCATCGAGGTCGCCGAAGTCGGTGGAGCGGTCGGTGCGCCAGACGGTCTCACCGGTGGCCTTGTCCAGGGCGGCGAGGTACTGCTGGTCGACCCCGTCCATGGTCAGGATCAAGGTGTTGGCGTAGGGGATCGGGGACGAGCCCGGGCCGCGGAAGTGCCGGCAGGGGAGGTCGGTACGCTGCCAGAGGGTGTCGCCGGTGCGGGTGTCGAGGCACGCGGTTCCATAGCTGCCGAAGTGGATGTAGACGCGGCCTTCCTCCAGGACGGGTGAGGGTGAGCCGTAGCTGTTGACCGGATTGCCCAGCGGCTCGGGGTTGGCCGGGCGGAAGAGGACTTTGTCGTGCACGATCTCGCCGCTTTCGAAGTTGAGACAGACGGCGGAAAGCACGGTGCCTTCGGGGTTGGCGTTGGTGAACCAGACCTGGTTGCCACCGACGACTGGTGTGGACCAGGCGCGCCCCTCGAGCTCTGTCTTCCAGGTGATGTTTTCGGACTCCGACCACGTGGTGGGGAGCTCGTTCATGTTGGGCGACACGCCGTCGCCCCCCGGTCCGCGGAACTGCGGCCAGCCATACTCGGCGGCGGCGGAGCAGGACACGGTGCCGATAGCGGCGGCGATGCGGAGGAGCGAGGTGGCGGGAGTCATGGGAATGGAGGCTAACGGGCCCGGGATGCGGGGCCTATCAGGAAGCGGTGTGGCGCAGCTGCCCATCGATAAAAACATGGCGGACGGCGAGGTCGGCGTCGAGCAGGGCGATGTCGGCACGGAAGCCCGGGGCGATCTGCCCGATCGGCCCCAGCCCGAGCGATCGAGCCTGGTTGGCGGCCGTGCAACCGATGATTTCGGCGAGGGGGAGGCCGGTGGCCGCGGCGGCCCGGGCGAGCCCCTCGTTCATCGCCAGGGTGCTGCCGGCGAGCGTTCCGTCGGCCAGTCGCGCCTGACCGTCGCGAACGGTGACCGCCAGACCCCCGAGGTCGAAATCTCCATCGCCCTTGCCGGAGGCGGCCATGGAGTCGGTGATGACGAAGATCTTGTCCCTCGCTTTCAGCTTGAACGCGAGCGCGAGCATCTCCGGCGCGAGGTGGATGGTGTCGGCGATGAGCTCGAGCGAAAGCCGGTCGTCCAGGAGCCCGGCTCCTACGGCACCGACGGCGCGGTGGTGCAAAGGGGACATCTGGTTGCCGAAGTGGGTCAGGTGGGTGGCGCCGGCTTCGACGGCGGCGATGACCTGCGCGTGGGTGGCGGCGGTGTGGGCGAGAGAGACCACCGCCCGACGCCCGCGGCAAAATGCGATGGCGTCGAGCGCGCCCGGCAATTCGGGGGCGAGCGAGATGAGACGGATCGGCGCGCGGTCAAAATAGGTCGCTAGCTCCCCGATATCGGGAGGGCGGATGTGGTCCGGGTTCTGGGCGCCGGCGCAGGCGGGATTGAGGTAGGGGCCTTCCAAATGCAGGCCGGGGACCTTGGCGGCGTCCGCCAGGGGGGCGGCCATGTAGGCGGCGATGCGATCCAGCGCGTCGATGGTCGCCTCGTGGGGGAGGCTCATGGTCGTGGGCAGGAAGGTGGTGACCCCCTCCCGGAGTTTCGCCCTGGCGACGGTGGCGACGGAATCCGCACCGCCGTCCGAGATGTCCGCTCCCGCAACGCCGTGGGTGTGGATATCGATAAAGCCGGGGACGGCCATGAGTCCCGCGGCGTCGAACGTATCGCCGGCCGGCGATACGTCCGGCCCGACCGCCTCGACGGTACCGCTACCGTCGATGGTGATGTTGGCATGGGCGAGGTCGAGGGCGGGGGTGACGAGGCGGGCGCCGCAGAGTGTGATCGACATTGCCGTCAATTTGCGAGGGAGGGATT
>CAZKYJ010000264.1:0-1647 GCA_964556355.1 uncultured Verrucomicrobiales bacterium
GCTTTTCGCTTTTCCAGGGAAGCTGATCCACCAACGGTCGAGCCCCCGAGAAGAAAATGTTGATGTGACCGACATAAAGTGATTGGATGCCGCCCCATGGAAGGTGTCGCATCCCAAACCCGCACCGCTCCGGACGTGCCGTTCGGGGTAGACTTGAACCTCGTGCCAGCGACCAACCAGCGCGTCCGGCTGGCCGCCCTCGCCCTTCGCGGCGGCGGCTGAGGCGCGTATTTCAACCATAGATGTGTATCTCATCAGCCACTAGAGCGTCCCAGTGGTCGCGGAAGAAAGCGGCCTTCAGGGGGGCACTTCACGCAGCGGTTTCGGCGTCGTTCATCATCGGTTTGACCGGGTGTGCGAGCCTGGAGAGCGATCCTCCAGGACTTCCGCTTGCCGACACGCGCATGCAGACCAAAAAGGTCGATGGTGTTTCGGTCTCCGTGGCAATTCTCACCGACGCGCAAGCGCTGGCCCGCTTTGGCCTGCCGCTGGGCAAGAAGGGTGTGCAAGCGATCTGGTTGCGGGTGGAGAACACGACCGAGAAGCGCCTCTGGTTTATCCGTAACTCGCTCGACCCGGACATTTACTCCCCCGATGAGGTGGCTCTCGTGATGAAGGGCGCGGCGCGGGCAGAGGGCTATGAATCCATGAGGCAACGCCTGCGCGACAAATCTATCCGTCTATCCGTCAGTCCCAGAACGGTCTCGGAGGGGTTTGTCTTCGCGCCGAAGGCAATCGGCGGTCGCTATGTCGATGTGAGGCTGGTCGAGGACATCTACGAGGTTCAGAAGACGCGGAAAGAAGCGCTGGCTCGAACGGAAAAGATGCCGGAACCCGATGTGTTCGAACTGCGCTTCGGTTTTGCGGTGCCGCTTCCCGACGGCATTTTCGACTACGAGAGACTCCACCCGGAGAAGACCTATGCCGGCATGCATCTGCCGGATCTCACCTCCGAGGAATTCCGCAAGACGCTCGAGGCCCTCCCTTGCTGTGCCGCCAACAAAGAGGGGGACGCGAAAGGGGACCCGCTCAATATCGTGATCGTCGGGAGCGCCCAAGACACCCTGAATTCCCTGTCTCGCTCCGGTTGGTCATTCACCCATCGAATCACATTTCGGAGCGTCCGTCGACTCGTCGGTGCGGCAATCCATGGCGACAGCTATCCGGTGGCGCCCGTCAGCAATCTCTACCTATTCGACCGCAAGCAAGATATTGCGCTGCAGCGCGCCCGCGCCACCATCTCCCAGCGCAATCACATGCGGCTCTGGCTGGCGCCATTTCGCTACCGCGACCTCCCGGTGTGGGTCGGCCAGGTCAGCCGCGACATCGGTGTCAAGCTGACGTCGAAAGCCCCTTCCTTGACCACGCATGTCATCGATCCAGAGATCGATCTAACACGGGAATACCTGCTCCACAGCTTGCTCGCTGAAGGCCTGATCGACAGCTTTGGATTCGCCAAAGGTTCTCGGGTAGCAACGCGTGAGGAGCCGGCGGTCAATCTGGTCGACGATCCCTACTTCAGCGACGGACTACGCCTGGTGGTGGTGCTATCTCCGGATCCGGTTCCCTATACCGAGGTGGAAAGTCTCCTCTGGGAGCGGGTGAGCGGGCCGACGCGCTGGCAGAGCTGCACCTGTCGCCGCAGCG
>CAZKYJ010000264.1:1657-6853 GCA_964556355.1 uncultured Verrucomicrobiales bacterium
GACTACTACCGCGCGGTTCGGAGCGGCCTATTCACCGACGAAATCGCCCGCAACATCAACGAGGCAGCTTCGGGCAACGTCCAAGCTCTGGAGTGAGCTTCTGAGGCACCACTAGGAGATTGGCGCCAGAATTGCGGTCGGGCACGAGGGAGGATCGCGGGTTCCGAGGGGCGCAATGGCTGGGGGCGGCGTTGTCCGCTTCCTGTTTGATCGGTGGTCGCCGGTCACGATCAAGTGTCAGCGGGGCAATGCCCGGATGCTCGCATGGAAAAGCGTGAGCATCTCGTCCCTCCCCAGCGGGAGCGGCAGGTCGAAGACTTCGTCCAGGACCTTCGGCGACACGGGATAGATTTCCCTCAGGGCACCTTTGTGGCCGGAGGCGCGATCGAAGAAGAGGGCGCCAGAGATCTCGCGGACGGGGGGGCGGTGGGACGGCCCGTGCCGCCGTCGCTCGGGGTGAATGGCTCGTCGTGATCCTCGGGGTGGCGGGGGATGATCTCGACGTAGTAGGCGGTGAAGACTTTGCCGAAGGCGATCTCGTTGAGGGCGCGCGCCTTTTGCATGTCGTCGTAGACCCGAGGACGGTGATTCCTTTTGGTGGTGTTGTACTTGTGTTTCACCTCCGCGCAGAGGCCGAGTTCGCGGTTGATGACGTCGAGCCCGTCGCCGGTCCGCCGGGACTCCCAGCCCGCGAAGCCGCCGACGATTTCCTGATGGAACCGCCCGATGGCATTCTGGATCGCCTTCTGCGCCTGGCGTTGGCGCTCGAAGATTTTTCACCCTTCGAGGCCGGTGTCGAGGGACGCGCACTGGATGGCGTGGACGACCCCGCCGACGGCTCGGGCAATATCCTCTTCGGAGATGAAGGGGAGATAGCTCACGGCGGAAGGTGCTAGTGGGGGCGGCGGTTGGCTTCCTGTTTCTTGAAGAGGGGAAGGACCTCGGTGTCGATGTAGTCGCAGGCGGCATCGTAGCCTTCGGATTCGTAGATGCGTCCGATGATCGCTTCGACCTCCGTCGGGTTGCCCAGGGCGGAGAGGAAGCGGTTGCTGGTGAAGCGGGTGAGCATGGCGCCATCCATCGTCCCGTGGTTGGCGAGGATCCAGCGGCGCCCGTGGAGCGAGAGAACGGCGTCGCCGACCCAGGCGAGTTCGCGGGTTGTTTTCAGATCTGGCCTCGGCATGGGTGGGGACACGATGACCAATCCCAGCGAAAGTTCCACCCCCGTTGTTCTCGATGTCCGGGGGCTCCGGGTCTCGCGCGGGAAGGCGACCATCCTTGAGGGGATCGATTGGACGGTACGCCAGGGTGAGCACTGGGCGCTCCTCGGTGCGAACGGATCGGGGAAAAGCTCGCTACTTTCGGCCATCTGCGGGTATCTCGTGCCGTCGGAGGGGGAGATCGTCCTACTGGGGAATGCCTACGGCGAGAGTGACTGGTCCCAACTGAAGCGCAAGGTGGGCCTCGTCAGCAGCGTGGTCGCCAACCGGATCGAACCGGCGGAGACAGCGCTCGATGTGGTGGTGAGTGGCGCCCATGGGATGATCAATTTCTGGGGCCATACGAGCGGGGGCGAGATCGAGCGTGCCCAAGGGCTACTGGATCAGGTCGGGGCCGGAGATCTGCGGGACCGGCGGTGGGGATTGCTATCGCAGGGGGAGCGGCAGCGCGTGCTGATCGCGCGGGCGCTGATGAGCGGCTGCGAGATCCTCTTTCTCGATGAACCGTGTGCGGGCCTCGATCCGGTGGCCCGGCGCCGGTTCCTGGACTTCCTGCAGAACGATGTCGCCGCCCACGGCGATGCCCCTCCGCTGGTGCTGGTGACGCATCACGTGGAAGAGATCGTCCCGGCGATGGGGCATGCGCTCGTCCTCGGTGCGGGCGGGCAGATCGCGGGGATCGGCCCCTCCCGGAGCGTGCTCAGCGGTAAGGTGCTCTCCTCAGCATTCGGCGCACCGGTGTCCGTCCGCCGAAGTAAAGCGGGATGGTCAATGATTGTCCGGGACGGCGAGGGAGACTGACTTGGGTGGGCGGAAGCCGATGGCGAAGATGACCATCGCAGCAGCCGCGAGGCCGGCGCCCCAGAGGAAAACCCCCGTCAGGC
Organism: uncultured Verrucomicrobiales bacterium; assembly: GCA_964556355.1. GTDB lineage: Bacteria > Verrucomicrobiota > Verrucomicrobiia > Verrucomicrobiales > DEV007 > CAZKYJ01. The sequence goes on from CAZKYJ010000264.1 coordinate 3,762, forward strand.
TCGTCGCCGCAATGAATCCGGCCGTCTGGTAGCCGATGATCTTCGCGCCGCCCGACACGATCATGCCGTAGACGCCCTGGATCGAGTTGCGGAAGCGGTCGCCGGCCAGGCTGTTCAGGTAGATGACCGGCAGAATATAGAGCGCCATCACCTCGACGCCGTGGAAGGTCTGGGCGGCGACGACCATGACGATGCCCGGCGACGATGCCATGACCGACATCTTGAAGAGGAGGGCGACGAATCCGGCGATGAAGAGAGGCTTGAATCCGAAGCGGGCGGAGAGCTTGGGAATGGCGAGGCTGATGAAGATTTCGAAGAAGACGCCGTAACAAAAGATGAGGCCAATGGCCGATGCGGGGACGCCGGCGCGCTCCTTGAGATAGACGGGGAAAAAGGCGTAGAACGCGGGTGCCGAGGCGTGGGCCAGGGCCATGGCGATGCAGAAAAGGCGGGCCTCCGAGCCGAAGAGGGCCTTGGCCGCATCGAGCGTCGGGAACCGGGCGGCGGCGGCATCTTTGGGAAGGGCGGGGAGCGGTCGGAGGAAGAAGGCGTTGGTGACCCCCAGCGCGCAGTAGGCCAGCGCCACCGCCAGGATAACGGTGGGCGGTGCACCTTTCTCGATAGCAGCGTAGAGGATGATGCTGGGGACGATGAAGCCGATGGTGCCCCAGACGCGAACCATCGGATAGGACGGTGGGGGCAGCTTGGTGGCCGGCGATCGGGCCGCCGAAAAGTAGAAGCCGTCCTGGAGCGGGATCACCGCGACGAGGGCCAGCCCGTAGAGGCCGACCAGCCCGATCACGAGTGGCGAGGACGAAACGAAATACAGCCCGACGAGGGCGAGAGCACCGATGAAGAGCGAGGCCGCGAGAAGGCGGCGCGGATCGGTGCGGGTATCCGCCAGCAGGGTGATGATCACCGGCGAGAGGAGGGCGGCGCCGCTCATCAGAGCCATCGAAGTCCCCAGCTGCGCCGGCGTGAGATGCTTCTCCTCGGTCAAAAAGACCGGGAGGAGCGGGGCGAGGCTGCCGATGACGCCGAAGGAGAGAAAGAACTGTGTTTTGATGGGGCGCATCGGGAGTCGCCTGTAGTCGAGCGGATCTCCAGCGTCAAATGGCGGACGGGCGATAGCTGTCGCAGAGTCACGGAGATGAAACCACAACGCACCCTCGCCCGCAGCACGACCCCCGACGGGACGGCGCTCGTCCTGACCGAACACGACGGGCACCACTACCTGAAGATCGGGAGCGTGCCACTGATGAACACCCGTGCCTCTTCATCGGAGCAGGAGATGGCGGAACTCGCCTGTGGGTCGGGGCGGGCGAAACGGGTGCTCATCGGCGGGCTGGGCTTCGGCTACACGCTGAGGAAGGTGCTGGAGCTGGTGCCGCCGGACGCGGTGGTCGAGGTCGCGGAGCTGCTTCCGGAGATTGTCGCGTGGAACCGCGAGCACCTGCTCGAGGTCAACGGGCGACTCCTGGATGACCCGCGGGTCTCGGTTCTGCAGCAGGACGTGGTCGACCTGATCGGCCGCTGTGGGCAGCGGCGCTACGACGCAATTCTGCTGGATGTTGACAACAGCCCAGACCCGCTGGTGCAGAAAGGGAACGGGCGCTTGTATTCGCCGCGCGGATTAGAGAAAACCAAGAGGGCGCTGAGCCCGGGAGGGAGGGTGGTTTTCTGGTCGGCGAATCGGGACAAGGCGTTTGGGCGTCTGTTAGGGACGGTTTTTGCGAAAGTGGAATCAGTGGGGGCGAAGGCGTATCCGCAGGCCAAGCGGTTCACGCATACGCTTTTCGTGGCGGATCGGGATTAGGTGGTGGGCACCGATCGCCGCAGCCCCAGCAACTGGCGTCCTGCGTTCCGCGATGGGGATAGGGGTGGCGTTGGGGGATGCGTGGAGGTATGGGAGGGGATGCCCACCAAGCCCGCCTTCGAAGAACTCGACTACCGCCAGACGCCGCTGGGCGATCTCAGCCTCCGGCGGCGCACGGTGCTTTCGCTCGGTGGGCTGGACGTCTACGAAGTGATTCTGGGAGATGCGTTTCTCATGTCGAGCCTGTTCACGGTGGTCGAGGAAGCGCTGGCCGATCTCGGGCTGGCGGCGGTGGAGGGAGACGCGCTCGACGTGGTGGTCGGTGGGCTCGGCCTCGGCTACACCGCGCAGGCGGCGCTCCGGCATGATTCCGTCCGCTCGCTGGCGGTGATCGACTACCTGGAGCCGGTGATCGAGTGGCACGAGAACGGACTTGCGCCGCTCGGGCCGGAGCTGGAGGCGGACGCGCGCTGCCGGTTCGTGCACGGCGATTTTTTCGAGCTGGCACTTTCGGCGGAGGAGGGCTTCGATCCTGATGACGGCGGGCGGCGCTTCCACGCGATCCTTTTGGATATCGACCACTCGCCGTGCAATCTGCTGCACGAGCGCCACGCCGCATTCTACCGGGGGGATGGTCTTCGGAAGCTCGCCGAAAAGTTGCATCCCGGTGGGGTGTTCGCACTGTGGTCGGACGACCGCCCGGACGCGGCATTCCTGGCGGCGCTCGATGAAGTGTTTGTTTCATGCGAGTCGCATGAGGTCAGCTTTCACAACCCGCTACAGAACCGCGATTGCGCGAGCACCGTCTACGTGGCGAGGAAAGGGGCGGCACCGGTCGGCGTTCAGTAGGAGCGGCCGCCGCGCAAGGTGGCCTGGGTTGAGTGCTGAAATGTTCCAAGGCGCGGCTACCTCTTGTGCGGGCTGCTGTTGGTACTGGCACTCGTTTCGCCGTCCAAGGCAAATGCGGAATGGTTTGGTCGAGAGATTCACGGATCGGCGGCCACGGGCTACGCCGAGCGTCCGACCTGAGCGGGGATTCGCATTGGGCGATTGACTTTTCCCCCTCCTTCGATCAAACAAACCTATGTTCTCCTGAACATTCCTCTTTCTTTTCGTCGTCGGCGCGGATGGCACGGTCTACACGAGCGCCGACGCGGGCATCTTCGTCTTCACCTCCGACGGCGAACTCGTCACGAAATACGTGGGCGAACCCTAGAGCGATTCTCAGAAGTTTCCTGATATTGTGGTTGTACTTTCGATAATATCTGTAATGATT
>CAZKYJ010000265.1:0-5935 GCA_964556355.1 uncultured Verrucomicrobiales bacterium
AACGGATGTTTTTCACCGCTGGATCGGGGGGCACCAACCCCGCCCCGGGCCTCTACAACCTCACCGCGCAAGGCGAAACAGTCTTCCTCAACATCGTCGATGCCTTTGTGCCCGACCCGCCGACCGCCGGTCCCTACGGTGCGTGGATCACCCGCTTCCGGTCGGATCTCTTCCCGCTCACCGGCGGAGCCATCAGCGCCGAGCTGCCGGAGGCCGACCCCGACCTCGACGGCTTCAGCAATCTCGAAGAACTGGTCTTCGGTCTCAACCCGGCCGTCAACAGCCGCGGAGGTGGCGACCCCAATGCCGCCAACGCCCCCGCCCTCGTCACCAGCGGGAGCATGGTGGCGATCGTCTACACGATTGCTCCGGGGAACCTCGACAACAACGGAGCCAGCGCCACGGCCATCAGCGTGGGCGGCGAGCAATCGACCGATCTCGGTATCTGGACGCCCCTCTCCCCCACCCCGGTCGCCGGCAACACCTTCATGCTCGCTCTCCCGAGCGGCGACCCGGCACGGTTCGGGCGCATTGCGGTTACGAATCCGGATTAGCCAGGAGCCCGAGGGAAAGACCGGAGAGCGGCTCGACGCTCCAGGGGTCGATCGATGCTACCCGTCCGCCGGATGGTCCGCGATGAGATCCTCGATGCTCGACCCGCCGAAGACGAACTCGGCAGCCTGGGCGACGTCCTTGTCCCCTCGCCCCGAGCAGTTGACGATCACGATCTCGTCCGGGCGCATCGTCGGCGCAACCTTGCGCGCGTAGGCGAGCCCGTGGGCGGTCTCCAGCGCGGGGATGATGCCCTCGGTGGCCGAGAGGGCGCGGAAGGCGGCCAGCGCCTCGTCGTCGGTGGCGTAGGTGTAGTCGATCCGACCCGTCTCGTGGTAGAAGGCGTGCTCGGGTCCGACCGCCGCGTAGTCGAGTCCGGCGCTCACCGAGTGGGTGAGTTCGATCTGGCCGTCCTCGTCGGCGAGCAGGAAAGTTTTCGTGCCCTGGAGCACACCGAGTTTGCCTCCCTGGAAGCGTGCGGCGTGCTCTCCGTGCCGGATGCCGTGACCGCCGGCCTCCACGCCGACCATCTTGACCGAAGCGTCGTCCAAAAACGGGTGGAAGAGCCCGATGGCATTGCTGCCCCCGCCCACGCAGGCGACGAGGAGGTCGGGCAGACGCTCCTCGCGCTCGAGGATCTGGCGGCGCGCCTCGACGCCGATCACCCGGTGGAAGTCCCGCACGATCATGGGGAACGGGTGGGAACCGAGAGCGCTGCCGAGGATGTAGTGGGTGGTGCGCACGTTCGTCACCCAGTCGCGCATGGCCTCATTGACGGCCTCTTTGAGCGTGGCTTGGCCGGCGGTGACGGGCACGACCTTCGCTCCGAGAAATCGCATCCGCGCCACGTTGAGAGCCTGGCGCTTCATGTCCACGGCACCCATGTAGATCACGCACTCCATCCCGGCGCGCGCCGCCACCGTGGCGGTGGCCACGCCGTGCTGGCCGGCGCCGGTCTCGGCGATGATCCGGCGCTTGCCCAGCCGCTTGGCCAACAGGATTTGCCCGAGGGCGTTGTTGATCTTGTGGGCGCCGGTATGGAGGAGATCCTCGCGTTTGAGATAAACTCTGGCTCCCCCCATCTCGCGCGACCAGCGTTCGGCAAAGTAGAGGGGCGAGGGCCGTCCAACGTACTCGCGCAGGAGTCCATCAAGCTCGCTCTGGAATGCGAGATCGGACTTGGCGCGTCCGTATTCCTCGGCCAGCTCCGTCAGGGCGGTCATCAGGGTCTCGGGGACGAACATGCCGCCGAACACGCCGAAGTGGCCGTGCGAGTCGGGAAGTGATGCGGTGGGGTTGGGAAGGGAAGTGCTCATCGGATGGTCACCGACCATACCCCACCTCACGCCAAGGTTCACCCCCGCCCGGCAGCCTTCCGCACCTCACCCTCCGACGCCGTCGATCGCCACGAGCGGATCGCCCCGCTGGCCGCTCGAGTATCTGATCTCGCCGCCTTCGAAAGTTAAGAACAATTTCGCCCGCGCCACCGCCGCTGGCTTCATATCGCCGATCTCGAAATCGCTCGTCCCCACCGAGACACTGGTCGTCGCTCCCGAGATCACGATATCGACCGCCTCATCGAGATCCGCCGCCATGGCGATGCGGTCATCGCCGAGGGCGACCGCTACCACCGCCGCCGTGGCGATCGCCTGGGCATTCCGCTTGGCCGCCGTCGTTCTCCCTTCAGAGATGACATCGATCGCCGACGGCATCGCCATCGCAGCGAGGAAGCCGATCACCGCGACCGCCACCAGCAACTCGGTCAGCGAAAAGCCGGCGCAGCGGGGCAAAAGGCGCAGCGTTCCACGACGAGCACAAGAGGATGGCGAGCGGTATCGCATTAGGGAATTAGCAACGAAATAGTGAAAATACTGCCTTTTGTGCTCGAAACTGTAAATATGGTTTTTACAGTTGCGAGTATTATTTCAACGATTTTGGAGTGGATGCAAGCCAATTTTCCAGAAAATTGCTCCGAATCCTCGTTTTGTCGCAATGGTGCGAATCTCTCTTCAGAACCCTAAGTATTCAAGATTGCCGATTGCAGATTTGCGACGCAGCGATGCGTGTTGTTCGCAATTCTAAAAGGGAAGGTTTCGTTGTTTTAACAGAACTTCCTTCTTCTTATTGCGGTGAATAATGCGAACAAGAAGTGTTCCTCAAAGGATCGATGGGTGTTCCACGACCAGCGGACGGGCGAACAAAGAACCCGACAAGTAAGGGGGCGCCTCCAACAAGTGGGCGCTTCCCGGGCAAGCGCTGGTTATCGGGACGATACTCGCAGCTTGTTCACGGTTCCGCTGCGGACAAATCGGACAGATCCGAGGCCGCCATGGCGTGCAATTCGGCACTTTTCAGAGCGCTGCGGGCGGCCTCGATCTCGGCCTCCTTCTTGCTGTTGCCGATGCCTTTGCCGAGGCAGCTCCCCTTCCACTCGACCTTTGCCTCGAAGGTCTTGCAGTGATCCGGGCCTTCTTGGGAGACGATCTTGTAGGCGGGGCTGTGCGCCGAGTAGGCCTGCAGGATCTCCTGGAGCTGACCTTTCGGGTTCATGTCGTCGGGTCGCTTCCCGGCGATGGCGATGTCGTCCTGGCAAAGCCGGAGGATGAGGTTGCGCGCCTCGTCCGCTCCGTGGTCGAGGTAGATGGCGCCGACCAGCGACTCGAAGCCGTCCGCCAGCGTGGAGGCGCGCTCGCGTCCCCCGGAAGCGTCCTCGCCCTTTCCCATCATGAAATACGAGCCGAGGTCGATCCGCTTGGCGTAGCGGGCGAGTGCCTGCCGGGAGACGAGGCGGGAGCGGAGCTTGGTCAGGTTCCCCTCGTTGTAGTCGGGGAACCGCTGGTAGAGTTCATTCGTCAGCACCAGCTGCAAGACCGCATCCCCGAGGAACTCCAACCGCTGGTTATCGAAATGCGGTTTCTGCGTCTCGTAGGCAAGGCTCGGGTGGGTCAGCGCCTCCGCCAACAGCAGTGAGTTCCGGAACTTGAATCCGATGCGTTCTTCGAGGGACTTCATGCGTTGTTACACCCGGCTATACCAACTCACCGGGGGAAAACACATGCGACGCCCAGATGGGGTGGCCGACGGGGATCGAACCCGCGACAACCTGAACCACAATCAGGGACTCTACCACTGAGCTACGGCCACCGTGTTTTTGCGAGTGCGCACTGTACTGGAAAACGGAGGTGCCGCTAGGAAAAATTTTTGCCACCACCAAGATGTGCGTTTTGCTGGGCGTCATGCCCGCAACCGCCACGCTCCCGCCTCCCGTCGGCTTCAAAGAATGGTCTCTCGTCTGCCAAGCTCTCGCCTGCGGGCGGCAGACCGTCATCCTGCGCAAAGGCGGCATCCACGAGGGGAGGGGAGGGTTCTCGTTCGAGTACGACAGGTTCTACCTTTTTCCCACCGAGTTCCACGCCCAGGCCGAGCGCGTCCGCCCCGAGGAACTCGCCGCCCTCGACCTCGCGGCGAACGGAGCCGCCGGGGAAGGGGACACCGTCCGCATCACCCACTGGGCCGAAATCATCCGCCAATGGAAGATCACCGACTGGAACGAGGCCAAAGCGCTCGAACCACAGCACATCTGGAGCGAGGAGATCGTCCGCGAACGCTTCGACTACACCGGCGACTCCTGCCTCCACGCCGCCGAGGTACGCGTCCACCCGCTCGCCGAACCGTGGGAGTTCCCCCGCGAGAAGCGTCACGGTGGCTGCCGCTCGTGGCTCGATCTGCCCGATCCCCCCACGGCCTGAAATCGGCCATGCGATCCCGCTCGCAGATTTGCCCTTGCGATACATAGCGTTACTATACATAGTTCCTCGATGGTCACTAAAGAACTCGTTGCCGCTTCGTCGCGTCCCCTTGTGCTTTCGATACTTTCGGAGGGGGAGAACTATGGCTACGAGATCATCCGCCGGGTACGGGAGCTGTCGGGGGGGGGGTGGCGATGGACCGACGGGATGCTCTACCCGGTGCTTCACCGCCTCGAGCGGGAGGGATTGGTGACGTCTGATTGGAGGGCGCCGGACGGCGGACGGCGCCGCAAGTACTACCAGCTCAAGACCGACGGGAAGCGTGCGCTGGCCGCCGAGCGCGACCAGTGGACGGCTGTCAACGCCACTCTGGAGCGCCTCTGGGCCACCGCATAAAAACCAAGAACCGGCTGAATCTATGTCCGACCTCGAATCTTCACTCGCCGCGTGGCGGTCGGCCGCGCTGCTGCAAGAGACGATCACCCCGGCCATCGCCGACGAGCTGGAGGCTCACTTGCGGGATCAGATCACCGAATTGACGGCCGTCGGCCTCTCCGAGGATGAGGCTTTCACGATCGCACTTAGGCGTCTCGGCCAGCCGGAGTCGCTGGCACCAGAATTCTCCGTCGCCGCCCCTGGCAGCGCGTGGCAACGGCGAATCTTCTGGGGGATCCTCGGCTACCTCGAGATCAGCCTCGCGCTGGTTTTCATCACCTTGCTTGGTCGGGCAGGGCTGTGGATCGGGGTCGCCGCCGGTTCTGGCGAGGCCTTGCCATGGGTCGTGCTCGCCGCCCAAATGGGTTCGTTCTTGGTGGTTGCAGCCATCTTGGCCGCTTCCTGGCACTTCGCGGCCAAAGGGTTTTTTCCGGGGGTTGCCCAGATTTACACCCGGCGGCCGGGTCGGATCGCCGCCGTCATCGCCGGAGCGATCGTCGTCCTTACGGGCGCCGTCTCCTGGGGCGACGCGTTCTCTGTTCACTCGGCCGATCCCGCGGTGGTGGGTCAGGCCATGATGGTCTCGTCCTACGCCGCCTTCGGCACGCACCTCCTCGCATTCGCTGGCTTGACCGTCGCGCTCGTCATCGTGGGGCGTGTCTTCCGACGGCCGGCAACCCTGGTTTCGTCGGGCTGACGCGGATGGGCTGCGATCCCGATGACAATGGCGGTCCTCCTCCTGGCGACCGCCCGCTCATCGCGCGCGCTGGAATCGGTGATCGCGGGGATACGACGGGCGGGCCGGCCCAGGTAGACGGCGCAATCGGCATCGCTAGATCGCCAACCGCTCCCGCAGGCCCGTGATCCGCCGCCCGGCGTTCGCTCTGCCGACGGCGGCCTGCAGGGCGCGGGTTTCGCCGACGAGGATCACGAGGGACTTGCCCCGGGTGACTCCGGTATAGATGAGATTCCGCTGGAGCATGACGTAGTGCGAGTAGCTCACCGGGATGACGACACAGGGAAACTCGCTCCCCTGGCTTTTGTGGATGGTGACGGCGTAGGCGTGCTGGAGCTCGTCGAGCTGGGTGGTCTGGTAGCTCGCGAGCTCCCGTCCGCCTCCGAAGTTCACGCGGACGAGCACCGGGTCCGTGGTGATCTCGACGATGGTGCCGATGTCCCCGTTGTAGACATCGAGCTCG
>CAZKYJ010000265.1:5945-6849 GCA_964556355.1 uncultured Verrucomicrobiales bacterium
TCGTAGACGACGAGTCGATGTCGGTCGAAGGTCACGGTGATGCGAACCGGTTCGGTGGTGATCTCGGAGATGTGGCCGATGTCGCCGTTGAAGATGTCCTTCTCGTAATTGTTGCGGAGCTGGATGACTTTGTCGCCGGCGCGGAAATTGGTTCCGAAACGCTCGACCTCGGGGGCGAACTCGTTGGGAGGATTGAGGCCGTCTTGGAGATACCGGTTGAGCGCGGAGGTGCCAAGCGGGCCGCGGTTCATCGGGGTGAGCACCTGGATGTCTTGGATCGGATCGAGGCGGAAGCCGTGCGGGATACGGTGGCGGACAAGATCGACGATGGTGCCGGCGGTGTCATCGGGGGTGGCGCGCTCGAAGAAATAGAAGTCGGTCTTTTGCCCGGCCGGCGGGGCGGTGGTTTCGGGCAGGCGCCCGGCATTGATGGCGTGGGCGGCGGTGACGATCCGGCTCTCGGCGGCCTGGCGGAAGATCTCGGTCAGGCGCACGACGGGCACGGCACCCGACTCGATGATATCGGCCAAGACCGAACCCGGTCCGACGGAGGGGAGCTGATCGACGTCGCCGACGATGAGGAGGTGCGCCTGCTCCGGCAGCGCTTGGAGGAAGGCGTGCATGAGCGCCACGTCGACCATCGAGGCCTCGTCGAGAACGAAGAGGCCACCGTCGCCGAGCCGCCGATCGGCATTGCGGGCGAAACCTTTGGCCGGCTGGTACTCGAGGAGCCGGTGCAGCGTCTTCGCCTCATGCCCCGATGATTCGGCCAAACGCTTCGCCGCGCGGCCGGTGGGTGCCGCGAGGACGACGCTCACCTTTTTCGCGCTGAGGATGGCGAGGATGCTCCGGACGATCGTCGTTTTGCCGACACCCGGTCCCCCGGTGACGACGAGGATCCGGC
>CAZKYJ010000266.1:0-6823 GCA_964556355.1 uncultured Verrucomicrobiales bacterium
CGAGCACAAACTCTATGCGGCGGGCGAGGACGTGACGCACATCGACTGGCGCGTCTATGCCCGCAGCCGGAAGCTCGTGGTCAAGCGCTACCGCGAAGAGACCGACATGGTCGTCTACCTCCTCGTCGATATGAGCCGCTCCATGGCCTACCGGAGCGGCGGCGCCGAGGGCAAGATGCGCGTGGCCGGGCGCATCGCCGCCGCCCTGGCCTATCTCATGGTGCGGCAGGGCGATAAGGTCTCGCTGGCGCTCTTCCAAGAACAGATCAACCGGTTCCTCCCGCCGGGTGGGACGAAACGCCACCTCCACGAACTTGTCGGCGCCTTGGAAAACGCCGTGGCCGCCACCGCGGGCGGAACCGACCTGGCGGGGGCTCTCGGCGAGTGCGCCGGCCTCTTCAAAAAACGGGGACGTATCGTCGTGGTGAGCGATTTCCTCGGAGCGGGTGACGGCGTCTTCGACGCGCTTTCGCAGTTTTCGCACCGGCAGTTCGAGGTGCTCCTCCTCCACGTGGCCGACCCCCACGAGCTCGACCTCCCCACCGTCCCGCTCGCGCAGTTCGTCGATATGGAGTCCGGCGAGTCCGTCCAGGTCGAGCCGGACTCGATCCGCCAGGCCTACCGCGAGGAGATGGACGCCTTCGTCGCCGGGCTCGGGCAACAGTGCGACCGCCGCCGCATCGACTACGCCTTCGCCGGCACTGAGCGCCCCTACATCGATGCCCTCGAGGCCTACCTCGGATTCCAAAACCGCGTCAGGAAATAACCCGTGAGCATCCTCAACCCCGGGCTCCTCTGGCCGCTCCTGCCCCTCGCGCTCGTCCCTCTGCTCGTCCACCTCTTCAACCGGAAATTCCCCCAAAAAGTCCTCTTCTCCTCCGTCGAGCGCATCCGGAAAACCATGGCGCAACGCTCGAAGCTCTTCCGCTTCCGGCACCTGCTCATGACCCTCCTGCGCACCCTTATTGTGCTTTTGTTAGTGCTCGTCTTCCTCCAGCCGCTGGCCAACCGGTTCGGGGAGGCGCTGGCGGGCGCGGGCCAGCGCCACGTCCTCATCCTTTTCGATAACTCGCTGAGCATGGGGCACGGCTCCGGGCTCGTCACCGCGCGCCGCGGCGGGCTCAACGAGGCCTCCCGCGTCCTCGACGGGCTGGGCGGGGGAGACCTCGTCAACGTGGTGGCCGTCGGGCGGAGGCCGGTGGCCTGCTTCTTCGATTACTCCGCCAACCACGACGAGGCGCGCCGCTTCCTCGAGGCCCTGCCCGCCGGCGCGGAGGTCGGTGATTTCCGGGAGGCCGTCGCCTCCGCGGCCGACCTCGCCAGCAAGGTCGACGGGGTCAGCGAGATCTACTTGATCTCCGACTTCCAGCGCCGCAACTGGGCCAACGCCGACTTCCTTGCCATCCCCCCGCGCTCCCGGCTTTTCTTCATGGATGCCGTGGCCGGCGAAGCGCGTGAGAACCGGGGCGTCGTCCGGGCGGCGCTCGACCAGACGGTCGCCCTGGCCGGCGAGACACTGAGCCTGGAGATCGGGGTGGGGAATTTCTCGGCCGCGAATTTCGCGGGTACGGTGGAGGTCTCCGTTGATGATGCCCCGCTTTTTGCCGTGCCGCTCACCGCCGCGCCCTGGTCGGTCGCCCAGACCACGTTCCCGTTCCGGGCGCCCGGTGCCGGTGTCCACACCATCACCTGCCGGCTCCCCGCCGACGACCTCCCCGGCGACGACGCCCGCTCCGCCGTGGTCGAAGTGCTCGACAAAGAGCGGGTCGTCATCGCCACGTCCGATCCCGATGCGCCGCGCGGCCCGGTTCCCTACCTCGTGGCCGCCATGAACCCCTACGCGGATCTCGCCGGCTCGATCATTCCCGAAGTTGTCCCGACTGCGGAGCTCGATGCCGCCAAGCTCGCCTCCACCAGCAAGCTCGTGCTCGCCCGCGCGGGCAGGCTTACCACGGAACAGGCCGAGCTGGTCGCAGGTTTTCTTAGCTCCGGTGGCGGGGTCATCTATTTCTTGGACGGCGATGCCGATGCGGCCAACCTCGCCGCGCTCGACACCGTGGCAGGGGGCTCCGCCATGCCGCTCGAACTGGCGGGCAAGCAGACCGCCGAGAACTTCGTTTCCGGTGCCCAGAAAGTTCTGCGCGGCGATTTCCGCTCGCGGTTCCTCCGGCTCTTTCGCGGGGCCGACCGACCGGCGCTCGCCCAGCTCGATTTCTATGAGATGTACCGCGCCGCCGCCACCGAGTCCGGGGAGGTCGTCCTCCGCTTCACCGACGGGACTCCCGCCATGGCCAGCGGCTTCGTCGGTTTGGGGACGGTGCTGCTCTGCAACTTCTCCGCCGCCGAGCTTACCAGCAACCTCGCCCGGCAGCCGGTCTTCCCCGCCTGGGTGCAGGAGATGATCAAAAACATCGGTGGCGAGCGCCTCGGACGGGAGGCCTACGAGGCGGGCGACGAGGTGGCCACCGCCCTCTGGCTGGCCGACCTCGACGGCGGAGCCATCATCGGGCCGGAGGGCACCGAGGTGCCGATCAAAGTGGTTCCGGACGGCCAGCGGGCGCGCGTGACCTTCCGCGCTCCCGCTCCGGGCACCTACCTCCTCAAGAATGGGGGGCGGGCGCTCGACGCCTTCGCCGTCAATACCAATGAGGCCGAGTCGGACCTCCGTCCCATCCCCCAGGACCAGCTCCCCCAGCGCGCTGCCGAAGCCGTCGGCGAACGCGCCCACTACCTCTCCGGGGCGGGCGATCTCGCCGAGGCGCGCGAGGGACGCCCGGTCTTCCACTATTTCTTGCTGGCGGCATTGGTGCTTTTGCTGGTGGAGGCGCTGCTCGGTGCGCTCTTCGCGCGGGGAAGCGCCATGAAAACTAGGCGGGAGGCGGTCCCCTGATGGCGACCAATATCGTCCTCGATCCGGTTTTCCCGGCACCGCTCGTCGCCATCCTCGGCGTCGTGATCGTCGCGCTGTCGGTCTGGGCCTACCTGCGGTCGGGCTCGCGCGTTTCTGCCGGGAGACGGTGGTTTCTCCTCACGGTCCGCGTCACGGCCACGGCCTTGCTCGTGCTCGTCCTGCTCCAGCCGTCCGTCAACGAGGCGCTGCCGCCGCGGGAGATCGACGCCGTCACCGTGGTCGCCATCGACGATTCCGCCAGCATGGGCGAGACCGATGTGGCCAAGGCGAGCCGCCTCGATGCCGCCCGCGCCATGCTTTTCGATTCCGGCGTGCTCGACCACCCCGACGACGTCGCCCTCTTCGCTCTCGGTGCCGACGCGCGGCGGTTGGGCGACCCCTCGGCCGTCGATGCCTTGGAGCCCGTGGGCGAGACCACCCGCATCCACCACTCGGTGCGGGGAATCCTCGAGGGCGTGGCCGAGGGCATGGCGGTCAATGCCATCGTCCTCCTGACCGACGGCCATGACTTCGATCTCGTGAACCCGGGCAAGACCGCCGCGCTGGCGCGCCAACGGAACATCCCGATCTACGCGATGCCCTTCGGTGCGGCGGGCAACGTGCGGGACGTCGCCGTGCGCAACGGTAGCTATCCGCCCTACACCTACATCGGCCAACGGGCACGCGTCGGAGCACTGGTGCGGCTGGTCGGCGTCGAGCACGAGACGCTCACGGCTCAGCTTTTGCGGGGAGGCAAGGTGGTCGATACCAAGCAGGTGGCAGCCGGGGAGGCCGCCGAAGTCGTCGTCGATTTCGAGGTGCTGGAGGAGTCGGTCGGGCAGTACGAGTACGAGATCCGGGTCGTCCCGCTGCGCGGGGAGACCTCGCCGGACAACAACAGCACGGTCTCGTTTCTCAATGTCATCGAGGAGAAGATCCGCGTCCTCGTCTTGGAGGGGCAGCCCTATTGGGACACGACTTTTCTCCGGCGTGCCCTTGCCCGAAACGAGAAGATCGAGCTGGAGGCCGTCATCCAATACCAGCCCGGCACCGCCCGCACCATCCGCAACACCGAGGCGCGCGGCGAGATGGAGGTGCCCCGCACCGCCGAAGATTTCGCCAGCTATGCCATCGCCATCCTCGGCCGGAACGTGGATGCTTTGTTAGATCCAGATGCCATCGAGGCGCTTCGCGACTACACCCGGGATGCCGGCGGGACCGTCGTCTTCGCCCGCGGGCGTGCCTGGAAGGCAGACGTTGCCCGGGACCTCGAGCCCGTCATCTGGGACGAGGGGGGCGAGGGCGACGTGCAGATCGAGATCGCTACCGCGGGGCGCACTTTGGCACCATTCCAGATCCTCCGCGCCTTCCCCGGTGGGCTCGGCGAGCTGCCCGAACTCCCGGCCGCCCGGTCGGTCGACGGGCCGAAGGCGCTCGCCGCCACTCTCGCCGACGCTTCCGGGCTGACCAGCGGCCTCAAGCTGCCGGGCATCGTGCACCGCCGTTTCGGGCGGGGCCAGACGTTGAGCGTGGGCGTCGATGGGCTCTGGAAGTGGGCGCTCAATGCCAAGGTCACCTCCCGGGAGCCGGTCTATGACCGCTTCTGGGACTCGCTCGTCCTCTGGCTCCTCGCCAACAGCGACCACGTCTTCGGTGACCGCGTCGCCCTTCGGCCCAGCGCTTCGGCCGTCCTGTTGGGGGAGAAGGTGTTTTTCCGCGTCGAGGGCGGCGAGGCATTTGCTCCGTCGGCGGTCGACCCGTCGGTCACCGTCACCGATGACCGGGGCGCGAGGGAGTCGGTCGCGCTCTCCCGCGACGAGGAACGCGGCGCCTGGTCGGCCTCGTTTGTCCCCGCGGCGGTCGGGCGCTACACCGCCGAGCTGGACGGGCCCGGCGGCCAGCCCCTGCGCACGCGCTTTGTCGCCTACGAGGAAAATTTCGAGCTGAGCGAGGTGGCCGTCGACGTCGCCTATCTGCGCAGTCTCTGCGAGGCCTCGGGCGGGCGGTTGCTGGAAGCCGACGGCCTGGGCAAGCTCGTCCGTACCCTCGCCCAACCCGCCGTGGCCGGCGACGCCGAAACCGTCACCCGTAGCATCTGGGACCGTGCCGGTTGGTTCTATCTCATCGTCGGCCTCCTCGCCCTCGACTGGTTCCTGCGCCGTCGCTGGGGGCTCACCTGAACAATCCATGACCCGCAACGACAGTTTTCCACCCGCACCAATTCCGGTTACACTAGGGCACGCAGCGAAATGAAACGGGGACCTTCAGAGCAGCGCATCATCCGCCGGTTAAGGGCTGCCGACCGCCTCTTCCAGCAGCAGCGCGGAATGACTTGGCTGCTGCGGGGCGTGGTCGGCCTCGTCGCCTCCGTCGTCCTGTGCTTCGCGCTCGATGTCATCTTCCATCTCGGAAATGGCGCGCGGCTCGGCCTGCTGCTCACCGTCTTCGGCGGGGCGTTCTGCTACGCGATCTTCTGCGGTGTCGTCGCTTTCGCCATGGGGAACCCGCTGGAGCGCACCGCCCGGCTCTTGGAGGATCGGGACGCCACCCTCGGATCCAAGATCATCAACCTCCTCCAGCTCCGCGAAAAGGCGGACGCCGAAGACCTCCCGTCGCTGACCCGAAGGCTCGCCGAGCGCGCCATCGAAGACTCCGCTGCCGGTCTCGCCGGGACCAATTTCCCCGCGCTCACCCGGGAGCCCGCCCGCAGGAAGCGCGAGTTCTGGACGGCCGCCACGCCGCTCCTGTTGTTCGTCACCGCCTGCATCGTGTTCCCTGGGCTCTCCCGCACCGAGTGGGCGCGCTTCCTCGACCCGCTCGGCGACGTGCCCCCGTATTCGATGACCCAGCTAGCCATCGTCAAACCGGCCGACGACGCCATCGAGGTCGCCTACAAGGGCTCCGTCCTCGTCGAGGTCCGGGCCACCGGGCACCAGCCGGACGAAGTCTTCCTCAGCGCCCACCCGCCGGGGATGCCCGCCCAGGTGACGACCGTCGGGACATTCGGGCGCGGCGAACTCGGGTTCGTGCAGGATCTGGAGAACATCACCACCGACCTCGTGGTCACCGCCCATACCGCCGACGGGCGCTCGGTCAGCCGCCAGCGCCGGATCAACGTTGTGCTCACCCCGCAAATCGAGTCGGCCTTCGTGACCGTGACCCCACCGCCCTACACCGGGCGCGCGCCGGACAAAAAACCCTTCGCTTTCAAAAACGTGCGCGCCTTGACCGGCAGTCAGGTCAGCTTCCGCATCCGCTCGAACCGCCCGCTCGGGCGCGGCACCCTGAGCCTCCACGGCGCGGGCGGCGGGATCCAGGAAGTCGCCCTCATGCCCGATCCCGAGACCCCCGAGGAGGTCGTCGCTTCGTTTACGGCCACGCAGTCCGCCCGCGCCGAGTTTGTGGTCAAAGAGATCACCGGCATCGCGAACGACGGCGATCTGCGCGGCTCGCTCACCGTGACCGAGGATCTCCCACCGAAGATCGCCATCACCAACCCGCCCACCGACACCTTCGTCGTCCAGGGCTTTAAAACCGACATCGCCATCGACGCCAGCGACGACTACGGACTTGCCCGGGTCCGCGTCTTCCGCGCCCTCAACGGGCTCTACTCGCTACCCCAATCCGTCGGCTATGACGAGGTCACGCGGAAAGCGGAAATCATCATCCCGCTCGACCTGGCCACGCTCGGCGTGCGCTCGGGCGATGTCATCTCCATCGCCGCCGAAGCGCTCGACACCGCCCCGGAACCGCAGATCACCCGCTCGAAAACCGTGCACCTCGCCGTCATTTCCGAGGACGAATACAACGACTATCTCCGCGAGCGCCGGGACGCCAAAGACATGGAGAACAAATACGCCGAACTCTTCCGCGAACTCAATTCCCTCGTCGATGAGCAGCGGAAGCTCGCCGACCAGTTCGCCGCGCTCGTGC
>CAZKYJ010000267.1:0-6813 GCA_964556355.1 uncultured Verrucomicrobiales bacterium
GCCGCCCTCATCGCCCCCGGCCTGATCGCCGCCGAGACCTTCACGATCGATCCCGAAAAATCAGAGGTCGCTTTCAAGATCATGAACAAGCCGCCCCAGGCGACGGAATACTCCGAGGTTCCTGGCATGTTCAAGGATTTCTCCGGGATGATCGTGTTCGATGCCGAGTCCCCGGCGGACAGCAAGGTCGAGCTCGAGATCAAAACGGCCAGCGTGGATACCGCCAACGAGAAGCGCGACGAGCACCTTCGGAACCCCGACTTTTTTAAGGTGAAGGAGTTTCCGGTCATGACGTTCAAGAGTACCGCCGTCAAGAAACTTGCCGATGACAAGTTCGAGGTCACGGGCGACTTCACGCTGCTCGGGGAGACCAAGCCGGTGACGGCGGTGTTCGAGATGACCGGTGAGTCCTCCGGCAAGACCGCGTTCAAGATCAAACGCAGTGACTACGGCATGACCTACCGCGTGCCCGACACCGCCGACGAGGTCGATGTCATGCTCACCATCGTGGGCACCCCGAAAGCCTGACCGTGAGCTGGCTCACCGACTGGGACCCGATCACTCACGGGACCGCGGTGTTCGGCGCAGCGGTCCCGTTTTTGGCGGCTCTCGTCCTCGCATGGTTCTTCCCGAGGCACCTCGGCCTCGCCGTGGCGGGCGGCGCCGCGATCAGCCTGCTGTGGGTTTTCGGGATTCCCTCGATTCCCCCCAAGTCGAGTGACGACGCGGTGGTCGTCGGGTGGGCGGCCGCGTTGCTCGGGGTCCTAATCCGGCCCTGGTGGGGGCGCGCCGCGTTCGGGATTGTCGGATGGTTCGCTATCGGGTGGCTTTTCTACCCGGCGTGGCTGGCCGCCGACGGCGGGGTCGCCGACAAGGTGGGTGTCGCTCTGGCCTTGGCCGTTTCCGTAACGGCGCTTGGGATCGCCGCGTCGGGGCTCGCGGGCGGGGCAAAGCCGAGACTCGGGACGGCGGCTTTCGTCCCTCCGGGGGTCGCTTTGGCCGTGCTCCTGCAGCTCGGGGGCTCGACCCGTTTCGCCCAGTCCGCGGGGGCGCTGACCGCGGCCATCACGGCGATCTGCGTGGTGATGGTATGGCGACGCGCCGTCGACCCGGCCGGCCGGGCCTCCGGATTCTGGATGTCTCTCGTCGTGTTCCTCGCGTGGTGCGGGTGGCTCTTTGCCGAGATCCGCTACGGCCTGGCCGTGCTCCTGCTCGCGGCACCGCTCGTGGCGTGGGCTGGTCGGCGGCTGCCTTTGCCGCGGGGAAAACCATGGCAGATCATGCTCTGGGACGCCTTGGGCTCGGCGGCGGTCGCCCTTCCCGTGGCGGCGGTCGCCGTGGCCGACTATCTCGCGGACGGCGCCTCTGATGGCTACTGAGCGGAGGGATCCGACCGCCGTGGCACCCGCCCCGGTCGCGGCGGCCTCGCTTCGTCCAAGTTTCTGCTTGCCCCCGCTCCGCCCGTTCCCAAGGTAGGCGCATGGAACGATTTGTGGAGGAGACGAAGCAGGCCCTCGGGCGTCGGGCGGCTGCCGACGGCGCGGCGCACATCCGCAGGGCGCTGGCCGAGCGCGGCGCCGCCAACATTATCGTGGCAACGGGAGCATCGCAGTTCGAGATGCTCGAAGCCCTGACCGGGGAACCCGCCATCGACTGGAGCAAGGTTACCGGATTCCACCTCGACGAATACGTCGCCCTCCCCATCACCCACGGCGCATCGTTCCGCGGCTACCTCTGGCAGCGCTTCGTGAGCCGGTTACCGCTTCCCCTGCGCGCCTTCCATTTCCTCGATGCCGAGACCGACCCGGAAAACGAGTGCGCCCGGGTGGGGGCGATCCTGGCGGATCATCCCATCGATGTCGCTTTCATCGGAATCGGTGAGAACGGACATATCGCGTTCAACGATCCCCCGGCGGACTTCGAGACCGATGAGCCGTATCTCGTGGTGCAGCTGGATGACGCCTGCCGCCGCCAGCAGCTCGGCGAAGGTTGGTTCCCGACGTTCGAAGATGTCCCGGATCGCGCCGTATCAATGTCGGTGAAGCAAATCCTCAAAAGCGCTGCGATCGTCTGCACGGTCCCCGACGAGCGCAAGGCGCAGGCGGTGCGCGCAGCGGTCGAGGGTCCGGTGACCCCCGACGTGCCGGCTTCGATCCTGCAGACCCATCCCGCCTGCGGGCTCTATCTCGATTCGGCTGCCGCATCCCTCCTGGCATGAGCGAGACGGTCGGAATCGGATTCGTCGGGGCCGGCTGGATGGGTTCGACCCTGCTCCGCCGACTGCAGGAGCGGGACGGTGTGGAGATCCGGGCGCTCCACCAGCGAAGTGCCGCAAAGGCCCGCGCGGCACTGGAGGAACTGGGTCTCCCAACCGACCTCTACCGCGCCCAGTTCGCCGACCTGCTGGCCGATGCGTCGGTGGACGCCGTCTTCCTCTGCAGTCCGAACAGCTGCCACGGCCCCCAGTCGGTGGCGGCGCTCGCCGCGGGCAAACACGTTTTCTGCGAGAAGCCATGTTCCACCCGGTTCGCAGATTTCGAGAGGCAGATCACCCTCGCGGACGAGCGCCCGGAGCTGGTGACCTACGTCAACTACCTCATGAACTTCGACGCGATGGAATCGCGTTTGCAGTCGATGGTACGGGCGGGTGACTTCGGCACCATCACCCAGATCCAGGTGAACTACCGGCACCCGATCAACATCGCGGCGGACAAGGCGTGGAAACTCAGTGCCGAATCGATGGGGGATGCCATCGGGATGGGGATCATCCACGCGCTCAGCGTGATGCTGAATATCATGGCTGTGCAGGATGCCGCGCCCGTCCAGGTTTTCGCCACGAAGTGTCCGATCAAGACCCGGCCGTTCGAGGCTGACGCCATCTACAATTTGCAAATCCTCTTCAGCAACGGGGCGACGGGGTTCTGTTTCGGCAACGTCGACCAGGCCAACGGCTACGACGCCTACCACAACCTCCACGGCACCGGGGGCGGGTTCATTTTCGATAGCTACCTGCCACGGCCGCAGAAAGTGCGGATGTGGTCGCAGCGGACGACCGACCAGCGATGGGTCTACCCCCTCGATCCAGACCACTGTCCTCGCGACCTGCTCTGGCCGGCGAACACGAGCACCCCCGATAGCGGCGACGTGATGGAACACCAGACCGGAGCCTGTGTCGATCATTTCATCGACTGCGTCCGGAGCGGGCAGCAATCGTTCCTCAGTTTCGGCAACTCCGCGGCGACGGCGGAACTCGGTTGGGCGGCACTGATCTCGGGAGATACGGGGTTGCCGGTGGCGCTTCCGCTCGACCGGGCGATGGCGAGGAACCATTTTTCGAGCCAGCCGTGAAACCGCTCGACCTCCAGGTGAACGGGTTTGGCGGCGTGGATTTCAACAGCGACGCGCTCACCGCCGAGTCGTTGCACGAGGCCTGCAAGCGTCTGCGGGAAGCCGGTGGCGCGCAGATCTTGGCCACGATCATCACCGCCGATCTCGCGGCGATGAGCCGGCGATTGGCGGCGCTCGTCCGGTTCCGCGAATCCGATTCGCTCGTTGCTGAAACCGTGGCGGGAATCCACATCGAGGGTCCTTTCATCAACGAGACCCCGGGCTACGTCGGGGCTCATCCGGTCGGTGCGGTCGTGCCCGCCGACGCCGACTCGATGAAGGGCTTGCTCGACGCGGCGGGAGGGCTGACCCGAATCGTTACCTTGGCTCCGGAGCGGGACCCGGGGTTCGCCGTGACCCGCATGCTCGCGGACGCCGGCGTCTGCGTGGCCGCAGGCCACTGCGATCCGGATCTCGAAGAGCTGCGGGGGGCGATCGACGGCGGGCTGCGCATGTTCACCCACCTGGGTAACGGGTGTCCGATGCACCTCCACCGTCACGACAATATCGTCCAACGGGTCCTTTCGCTTTCCGACGAGTTGTGGGTCTGCCTGATCGCCGATGGCGTGCACATCCCGTTTCCCGCGCTGGGTAACTACCTCCGTTGCGCCGGCTCCGAGCGCTCCATCGTCGTCACGGACGCTATCTCGGCCGCGGGGCTCGGGCCGGGAACCTACCCGCTCGGTGACCAGGATGTCGTCATCGGCGACGACCTCGTGGCGCGCGCACCGGACGCGTCGCACTTCGTCGGATCGACCGTGACCATGGCGCAGACAATCGGAAACCTGGCCGGCGGGCTCGGGATGGACGCGCGCGCGGTGCGACGGCTTGTCGATGAAAACCCGAGGATGGCTGTGGGGCTATGAGCGACGGGCAAAAAACCAGACGCGGAATCCTCGCCTCGATCGGCCCCGCCATCATCGTGGCCGCCGTCGTGCTCGGCCCGGGGAGTATCCTGTCCAGCTCCAAGGTCGGCGCCCAGGACGGCTATGCGATGTTATGGGTTCTCGCCGTGGCCGCGGTTCTCATGGGGGCGACCGTCGCCTTGGCCGGGAGATTGGGCATCGCCTTGGCCGGGGCTCCCTGCCAGGAACTGGCCGCCCGGTTGGGTCGCCCGGTGGCCGTGGCCCTCGGCGTCATCGTCTTTCTCATCGTCGCGTGTTTCCAGTCGAGCAACAATCTCGCGGTGCTGACGGCTCTCGAGGGCCTGCTCCCGGAGGGGAGCGTCTCCCCCGCCGCGGTGCTCGTCGGCCTCAACCTCGTCATCGTCGCCGTGCTCTTCGGGCTCCGCGGTCTCTACCGGCCGGTCGAGAAGGCGATGATGGCTCTCGTTTTGGTGATGGTGTTAGGGTTTCTTGTCAACCTCATCGTGGCCAAGCCATCGTTCGTCGAGGCCATCGCCGGGCTCGTGCCCACGTTCCCGGAGGGCGGGCGATTTTTTGCGGCGGTGGTCGACGGGGAGGTGGTTGACCCCTGGTGGCCGATCGCCGCCCTCTTCGGCACCACGTTTTCCGTGGCGGGAGCTTTCTACCAGGCGTATCTCGTCCGGGAGAAAGGGTGGTCGGTGGATGACCAGCGGCGCGGCCTCGTCGACGCCACGATCGGGATCGCCGTGCTGGCCGGGCTCACGGGGATGGTCATGATGACGGCGGCCAGCGCCTTCCACGGCAAGGTCGATCCGGCGGAACTCAAATCGGCGTCCGACGTCGCGGCGCAGCTGAAGCCGACGTTCGGGCGCAACGCGACCGTGCTCTTTTCGCTGGGGCTTCTCGCCGGGGCGCTCAGCTCATTTCTCGTCAACGCCATGATCGGCGGGCACGTCCTCGCTGACGGCATCGGCCGGCACGGGGAGCTGAGCGGCCGGGCAACGCGGCGCTGCACCGCAGCGGCGTTGCTGGTGGGGATGGGCTTCGCCCTGTGGGCGAGTTCGGGTGGTGGGGATCTGGTCTTGCTGATTCTCATCGCCCAAGGGATGACGCTCCTGGGAATCCCGGCGCTGGCGGCGGCCATGCTCTACCTCGCCCTCCAGGCGAGGAAAGAAGGCCGCGTCCCCGTCCCCGGCTGGATGGTCGCGGCGGCGGCGACGACCTTGGTGCTGAGCCTGCTCCTGGCCGTCCGCACCGGCGCGAGGCTCTTCTTGTAGGTGGCGGCAACGGCGCCCGTGCTCCGGGTGCCGCTCCCCGGGGTGGCGGGGAGCGTCGGTGGCGGGGCACTTGATCTTCGGGGCGTCCCGAGTAGAGAGACGGAGGCATCCGCGTTTCGGGCGGAGGTCGCAAATTCAAACCCCCTCGCATGAAATCGCTGGTTCCTATCTTCCTTCCCCTCGTCGCCGCCTCGTTCGTCCACGCGGAATCTCCCTTCCCAGGAAAGCGCGGCGAGCGCCTCGATACGCTGACGCGCGACACCGAGCTTCCCGTCGCGCAGCGCTCGAAAGATCGGTTTCTCAAGGACGTCGTCGATGTCCCGCGGGACAAGGTCGTGGCGTTCGCCCTCTATACACTGCACGGAGGAACGCTGAAAATGTCCGCCCAATGCTACCCGCTCCGCCAGGGTGAGGTGCGCGAGGTGCGGCTGGAGCTGAAGCGGGGCGACGCCTGGGAAGAGGTGGCCACGGCGCCGGTGGCTTATCCGGGGTGGTTCGCCCACTTCCGCTTCGACGATTGGGACGGGAGCAAAGATGTGCCCTACCGGGTTCGGCACGGCGAGGAAGCCATGTTCGAGGGGCTGGTGCGCAAGGATCCCGTCGGTAAGGAATCGATCGTCGTGGGATCGCTTTCCTGCAATTCCAGCCGCGACCGGCGGGGGCGCGACGAGATCGTGACCAACCTGCGGCACCACGATCCCGATCTCCTCTTCTTTGCGGGCGACCAGAGCTACGACCACCAGGAACACACGGCCGCCTGGTTGCTCTGGGGGCGGCAGTTCGCCGATATTATCAGGGACCGGCCGGTCGTCGCGATCCCCGACGACCACGACATCGGCCAGGCGAACCTCTGGGGGAACGGCGGAACGGTGGCGACCACGGCGGCCGGGCCGTCCGGCGGATACTTCTATCCGGGCGAGTATGTCAAGATGGTGGAGACGGCGGAGACCTGGCACCTCCCGGACCCGGCCGATCCCGCGCCGATCGGGCAGGGGATCGGGGTGTATTTCACCAACCTCAACGTCGGAGGCATCGACTTCGCGATCCTGGAGGACCGCAAGTTCAAGACCGGCCCCGAGGGGACGATCCCGCAGATGGGACCCCGTCCGGACCACATCAACGAGCCGGGCTACGACGCGGCGAAAATCGACCTTCCCGGCCTGAAACTCCTTGGCGACCGCCAGCTCGCATTCCTCTACAAATGGGGGCAGGACTGGAGCGGTGCCCAGATGAAAGCCGTGCTGTCCCAGACGGCATTCTGCGGAGCCGTGCACCTCCACGGC
>CAZKYJ010000268.1:0-3814 GCA_964556355.1 uncultured Verrucomicrobiales bacterium
CGGGCTTGGAGAGCGCCTCGCGCAACAGTCGGGGCGCCTCGGGTTTGGCCACGATCTTGGTCTCGAAATCGAGGCCGGCTGAGAAACCAAGATACTCGTGGTAGGGGCGGGCATAGCAATAGGCACAGCCGTGCTCACAGCCCCGATACGGGTTGAGGCTCTGGTCGAAACTCAGGTCAGGGCTATCGTTTTTCGCAATGATCGTCCTAGATTCATCGCGTAATATTTCCGTATTATTCGGTCGGGGATCATCGGTGTAGACCGCCTCCTCGCCTTCGAGGTCAATCTCGAACTTCAAGGCCTCGAACCGGTTAGGGAGATTCTCCGAGGCTCCCCGACCACGGGGGATATGGGAGGTGGGACGCACCCCTTAGGATACTGTTCAAACGAACGTTCGCAAGAAATCTTGCACAGGTGGGGTGCGCCGCTAGAATGCCGCCGTGGAAAATACGATTCGGACTTTTAAAACGGGTAGCGGGACAGAGGCGAACTACTACTCGCTCCCAGCACTGGAAGAGCAAGGCATCGGAAAAATCTCCCGATTGCCTGTGAGTATCCGAATTGTTCTCGAGTCGGTCCTGCGGAACTGCGACGGGAAGAAGGTGGGGGAGGACGACGTGCGCAACTTGGCCGCATGGAACGCCAAAGCGCCCTCCGACGCGGAGATCCCGTTTGTCGTTGCCCGGATCGTCCTGCAGGACTTCACCGGCGTCCCATTGCTGGTCGATCTGGCGGCCATGCGGACGGCCGCGGCCGGCCTGGGCAAAGATCCCGCCATCATCGAGCAGCTCGTGCCGG
This sequence comes from uncultured Verrucomicrobiales bacterium, assembly GCA_964556355.1. GTDB lineage: Bacteria > Verrucomicrobiota > Verrucomicrobiia > Verrucomicrobiales > DEV007 > CAZKYJ01. The sequence continues at coordinate 799 of CAZKYJ010000268.1, forward strand.
TGGACCTGGTCGTCGACCACTCGGTGCAGGTCGATTTCGCGGGAAGCGCGGAGGCGCTCAAGAAGAACCTCGACCGCGAGTTCGAGCGCAATCGGGAGCGCTACGAGTTTTTGAAGTGGGGGCAGCAAGCGTTCGATACCTTCAGCGTCGTGCCGCCCGGCATCGGCATCGTCCACCAGGTAAACCTCGAGTACCTCGCCAAGGGGGTGCTGTCCAAAGACGGGGTCTACTATCCGGACACGCTCGTCGGCACGGATTCCCACACCACCATGATCAACGGCCTCGGCGTCGTCGGCTGGGGAGTGGGCGGGATCGAGGCGGAGGCCGGCATGCTCGGCCAGCCGATCACCTTCCTCACGCCGGAGGTCGTCGGCGTCCACATCACCGGCTCGCTCAAAGAGGGGGTCACCGCCACCGATCTCGCGCTCCACGTGACGCAGATCCTCCGTGCCCAGAAAGTGGTGGGCAAATTCGTCGAGTTTTACGGCGAGGGAGCCACCGCCCTCCCGCTGCCCGATCGGGCGACGATTGCCAACATGGCACCGGAGTACGGTGCGACCATGGGCTTCTTTCCCATCGACCAGGAGAGCGTCGACTACCTCGCCTCCACCGGACGCAGCGCCGAAGCCTGCGCGACCTTCAAGAATTACTTCGAGGCCCAAGGGATGTTCGGCATCCCGCAGAAAGGCGATTGCGACTACTCGGTCGATATCGAACTCGATCTCGCCGATGTCGAGCCCAGTGTTTCGGGGCCGAAGCGCCCGCAGGATCGGATCGCCCTCGACGGTCTGAAAGACCGATTCGAGTCCCTCTTCGAAGCCAGCGTCGCCGACGGGGGATTCGCGAAAAATCGCGCCGATCTCGACGCTCGTTTCGACGTTGATCTCGGGGGATTGGCCGCTGGCGAAAGTGCTCCGGATGAGGAGGCCGCGGTGGCTCCCGGAGCCCCGCAGAACGTTGCCGAGATGGTCACCAACCGCCCGACCGAAGACTACGTGGGCGATGCCAATGGCTCGAGGAACGGCCATGCGGAGATCGGGAACGGCAGCGTGGTCATCGCCGCCATTACCAGCTGCACCAACACCAGCAACCCGAGCGTGATGCTCGCCGCCGGACTCCTCGCCAAGCGCGCCGTCGAGAAAGGGCTCGGCGTGAACCCTCTGGTCAAGACCTCGCTGGCACCGGGCTCGCGGGTCGTCACCGATTACCTCGCCAAGACGGGGCTCGACGCCTACCTCGACCAACTCGGCTTCCAGACCGTCGGCTATGGTTGCACGACATGCATCGGCAACTCCGGTCCGCTCCACGCGAAGATCGAGGGAGCCATCAAAGACCACGACCTCGTCGCCGCCAGCGTGCTCTCCGGCAACCGGAACTTCGAGGCGCGCATCCACCAGAACATCAAAGCAAACTTCCTCATGAGCCCGCCGCTCGTCGTCGCGTTCGCGCTCGCCGGAACGGTGGACCGCAACCTCGCCACGGAGCCGCTCGGGCAGGGGAGCGACGGGCAGGACGTCTACCTCAAAGACCTCTGGCCGACCCTCGACGAGATCCGGACGGAGATGCAGTCGGCGCTCACCCCCGAAGTCTTCCAGAACCTCTACACCGACTTTGCCGACCAGAACCCGAAGTGGAACGAGATCCCGTCCACGACCGGCGCCGTCTACGAGTGGGACGAGAAGAGCACCTACATCCAGCTCCCACCGTTCTTCGACGATTTCAAGATGGACCCGTCCGACATCGAAGAGATCAAAGGGGCCCGACCGCTGGGCGTCTTCGGCGATTCTGTCACCACCGACCACATCTCGCCCGCCGGGGCCATCAAGGGCGACTCACCCGCAGGCAGCTACCTGCAGGAGAACGGCGTGACCTTCCGCGATTTTAACAGCTACGGCTCGCGCCGCGGGAACGACCGCGTCATGACCCGTGGAACGTTCGCCAACGTCCGCATCAAGAACCTCATGGTGCGCGGTATCGAGGGCGGCGTCACCAAGATTTACCCCGGCGGCGAGCAGACCTCGATCTACGAGGCGGCACAGCACTACGCCCGAGAGGGCACGCCGCTCATCGTCGTCGGCGGCGAGGACTACGGCATGGGAAGCTCGCGCGACTGGGCCGCGAAGGGCACCAATCTCCTTGGCGTCAAAGCGGTCGTCACCAAGAGCTTCGAGCGCATCCACCGCTCGAACCTCATCGGGATGGGCGTTTTGCCCCTGAACTTCAAGGACAAGAACGACTACGCGAAACTCGCCCTCGACGGCAGTGAAACGTTCGATATCACCGGCATCAGCAACGATCTCAAGCCCCAGGGTGAAGCGACCCTCGTCGTCCACCGCGAGGGTGGCGAGACGGTCGAGGTACCGGTCATCGTCAGGCTGGACACGCCGGTCGAGATCGACTACTACCGCGCCGGTGGGATCCTACCCTACGTCCTCGCCCAGATCATCCGCGCGGCCGGCTGAGCGGCCTGGGCGGAGCCCGTTTCGTTGGCGGGACACGGTCGGCACGTGTGGCCGGGGACTCGGAGGTGAAGCTTGGCGCCCGGGTCCGGCGCGTTCGACCAGCGGACTGCTGCGGGGCGGATCGCTGAGACCGGCGGGCTTCTTGGCGGTGTCGCGGCGGCCGGCTGCCCCGGATCATCCGACGGCGTGGCCGCGTTTCGCCCCACGAAAAAGCCCCGGCTCCTCGCGGCGGCCGGGGCATGGAATTTCGAGATGGGATCCGGTCAGTTTTGCTCCTGTGCCTCGCGGAATTGCGTGAGGTAACTCGACTGGAGCGCTTCGATTTGTTGTTTCGTGGTCGTGGTGGGCGCCTCCTCGCCGTGTTTCTCGCGGTAGATCTCCAGCAGGGTTTCGAGGGCGGCGGCGCGGGCGCCGGTCTGCTGGTTGGCGGCTTCGAGCTCGAGGCGAGCCTGTTCCGAATCGGCGAGGTCTTCGTCCAGGCTCTCGAGGTTCATGTTGAGCGCCTGGTTCTTGCGGATTTCTTCGGCCAGGCTTTTCTCCAGCTCGCGGATCTG
>CAZKYJ010000268.1:3824-6798 GCA_964556355.1 uncultured Verrucomicrobiales bacterium
GCTGTGGTGGCCGCGGATCTGCTCGCTCAGGCCTTGGGCTTTCGTCGACATCTCTTCGAAGGCTTTCGACATCCGGTCGTTGGTCTGTTGGAGCTTGCCCAGGCTCTCCTGGATTCCTTCGGCGTTCTTCTTCATGAACTCCTTGTCGGCCTGTGCCTCGGTGAGCGCCTTCACGCTTTGTTGCAGCTCCCCCTTCTCGGTCTTCAGTGCTTCCAGCTCGGAGGTGACCTTCTGCAGCTCCGTCTCCTTCGCCGCTTTCTCCTTGGTGAGCGATTCGATCATCCCGCTCATTTCGCCCAGCTGGGAAGCCAGTTCCTTGTTCGCGCCATCCAAGGTGTCGCGCTCTCCGGTGAGGGCGGTGATCTTGGCCGCCTGCTCATCGGACGTGGCGGCGAGCGCCTTCTTATCCGTGGCGAGGCGGTCGCGCTCCGCGCTGAGCGTCTCGACCGTGGTCTGCTGGTTGGTGAGTTTGGCCTGGAGTTCGCCGATCTTGCCCTCGAGCGTCTTGAGCTGGGCGGCGTTCTGCTCGTTCGTTTTCGCCAGCATCGTACCCCGCTCGGTGGCCGCCTTGAGCTCGCCGGTCAGCTTGGTGCGCTCGGCTTCGATTTCGGTGAGCTGGGACTTAACGCCGGTGAGGGTGGTCTCCAGGTTGGAGCGGCTGTCTTTGAGGACACCGATCTCCTTCTGGAGCTCGGCCACCTTCGTGGTGAGCTGTGCCTGCTGCTTCTCCGCGGCCTCGAGCTGCGTGGTCAGCGAGGACGTTTTTTCCTCGAGCATGGTGTTCTTGGACGAGGCGGTTTCGAGATCGGCGGTGAGGCTGCGGTTGATCGCATCCTTTTGGCCGGCCGCCGCGACCAGCATCTCGTGCTTGGCGTGATACTTTTGCATTTTGGAGAACAACACGCCGATGACGACGAGGCCTATGATGCCGCCCCACAGGAGCCAGTTGGTGCCCTCTCTCGGGCTGTCGTCGGTTTCGTGGCTGTGCGCTTCGTCGTGGGTGGTATCCATTGCTCTGTCTTTTAAGATCGGGATTGGGGACTCGGTTCTTTCTAAACTATGCGAGTTCGAAGAATTGTCATAATCGCTTAATCGCCCAAGGTATTTTGCATCCTTTAATTGTTTAGTAAACGGAAGTTTTTCTCAAATCTGAAGATAGCGCGTTTTTTTCACGCATTCTTAGGATTCGGAGCAAGATGGGGCGCCCGGACGAGGTCGGCTTTACAGTAGGGGGGATCGAACCTAGGTTCGGCGGCTCGCGACCGGCGCACCTGCCGCCCGCCTTGAAAAACGACCATGGGGACCGAACTGACGCGCAATTTTTCGATCATTGCTCACATTGATCACGGGAAAACCACGCTCTCGGATCGTCTCCTGGAGTTCACCCAAACGATCACCGAGCGGGAACAGAAAGACCAGCTCCTCGACTCGATGGACCTGGAGCGGGAGCGCGGCATCACCATCAAGAGCCACCCCGTGTCCATGGCCTACAAGGCAAAGGACGGGAAAACCTACAAGTTTAACCTCCTCGACACCCCGGGGCACGTCGATTTCTCCTACGAGGTGTCCCGGAGCCTCGCCGCCTGCGAGGGGGCGCTCCTCCTCGTCGATGCCGCCCAGGGGGTGGAGGCGCAGACGGTGGCGAACCTCCACCTGGCCACCCAGCAGGATCTCACCATCATCCCGGTGGTCAACAAGATCGACCTCCCGAGCGCCGACCTCGAGATGGCGCATCGCCAGCTCGAGGACATCTTGGCCATTCCCGCCGAGGACGCCATCCCTGCCAGCGCAAAGAACGGGATCGGCATCGAGGACATCCTCGAGGCCATCGTCGAGCGGGTGCCCCCGCCGGACGAGTCCAGCGACGGCTACCTCCGCGGCTCGGTTTTTGATTCGGTCTACGATTCCTTCCGGGGAGTCGTCTCCTACTTGCGCGTATTCAGCGGGCGGGTGCAGCGGGGGACGAACATCAAGATGATGAGCACCGGCAAGACCTACCAGATCAAGGAGGTCGGCATCTTCACCCCGAAGATGCTCAAGCGCGACTACCTCGAAACCGGCGATGTGGGCTACGTCATCGCCAACATGAAGTCGTCCTCCGAGGTGAAGATCGGCGACACCATCACCGAGTCCGACAACCCCGCGCCCGAGCCCTTGCCCGGCTTCAAGGAGATCCAGCCCATGGTCTTCAGCGGGATCTACCCGGTGAGCACCGACGACTTCGAGCAGCTCAAGCTGGCCGTCGGCAAGCTCCAGATCAACGATGCCGCGTTCCACTTTATGGCGGAGAGCTCGGCCGCTCTCGGCTTCGGCTTCCGCTGTGGGTTCCTCGGCCTCCTCCATATGGAGATCATCCAGGAGCGGCTCCGGCGGGAGTACGACATGGACATCATCTCGACCTACCCGGGCGTGATCTACCAGGTCACGAAGACCAACGGCGAGGAGGTCGAGGTGGAGAACCCGACCTTCTTGCCCGACCCCGCGGAGATCCTCGAGATCCGCGAGCCGGTCGTCAACGTTTTCATCCTGGTGCCCAACGACTATATCGGGGAGATGATGCAGCTCATCCTCGAGAAACGGGGGGAAGTGGTCAATACCGAGACTCTCGACGAGCGCCGCGTCATGCTCTCGGCCAAGCTGCCGCTCAACGAGATCCTCGTCGATTTCAACGACCGTCTGAAGAGCCTGACCCGCGGCTACGGGAGCATGGACTACGAGCATGCCGGCTACCAGCCGGCCAAACTGGTGAAAATGGATCTCCTGATCAACGGCGAGCCGGTCGATGCCTTCTCGTCGATCGTCCACCGTGACAAGGCCGAGGCCCGCGGGCGCTCGTTGGCCAAGAAACTCAAAGAGGTCATCCCGCGCCAGCTTTTCCAAGTCCCGATCCAAGCGGCGGTCGGTGGGAGCGTCGTCGCGCGCGAGACCATCAGCTCGATGGGCAAAAACGTGACCGCCAAGTGCTACGGCGGCG
>CAZKYJ010000269.1:0-6795 GCA_964556355.1 uncultured Verrucomicrobiales bacterium
CTGGTTTTTCGGCGCTCCTGACCGCGACGGTCCGCAACCTGATCGCATCGCTAGACATCCACTAGGGGCTGCTATCCTTGCCCGCGGCGGAGGATGGTGAGGATGCTCTGCACGTAGCGGTCGACGCCCCGCGTATTGGGATGGGCGGTCGCCGCCAAAAAACAGTGGGCGCCCGTCCGCCGGCGCCCGATGGCCACCGCGCAATGGCGGACCCGCTGGCGCAGCATGGCGTCTTTCGACCACGGGTAGAAGAGGAGCGACTCCTCGCCAAAGAGGCCCTCGGTCGGCGCGAAACCCGACTCGACAAACACGCACCGTCCCGCATGTCCCGCGGCCACCGACTCGGTCGCCTGGCGCATGCAGCGATCGGACTCCCGCCAGAAAAGGCGGCAGTTGGCGATGGCGCCGGAGGCCATGGCGTCCGGCGCGATCTCGGGAGGGTTCTCGATCCCCTCCGTCGAGAGCAGGTCCTCCACCTCGCGGTCGGCCGTCCGGTCGGCGAGGATCTGGTAGTAGCCGAGCACGTAGATATCGGCGCTCGGAAACTGCCGCGAAAGCCGGTCGAGCACTCGGCGCAGCCCATGCAGACACGTGGATTCGACCGCTTTGCGGATCGCGTGTCCCGGCGTGCGGGGGTTGAGGATGGTCGATCCGCCCACCTCGTTGATCCCGCCCTCCACGAGGACGCGCACCCGCTTCGATTTCGGGGCGGGCGCCGTGCGGATCTGTTTTTCGATCGATGGCCACGGCGTGGGCACCTCGCCGTGGAGGCGTTCCGGCTCGGGTTCGGCGGAGGCGAGGAGCAACGCCCCCGAGTGTGCCCTTTGGATGATCGTCACCCGCTCGCCACCTTCCTCCTCCAGCCAGTTGGCCACCTTCACGTGGATCTTGTCGCCAGATAGGTGCCCTTGCCCCCAGAGGATCGACGAACCGAAAACATAAAGTTCGGACTTCGGCTTCCAGAATGCGAGCAGGTTGCGCAGCGTTCCCATGATCGCGATCCCCGTAGTTTCACACCGCGTTCCCGTCAAGGGGGCACGCCAAACGGTGTGGCCGTCAAAAACCAGTCGAACTCCAGCTGAGGGTCGGCCGTGCGGATCTCGCGGAGCGAGCCCTCGCCGGCGACCTCCGTCAACGTGATGCCAGCCAGTTTCAGCGAGGGGGGGAACCGTGAAAAGCGCGACGGCGTCCACCGGGAGCGGAGCGTCCTCCGAGAGCTCCTCAAGCCAGGGACACTCTAGGATCTTCGCGAGCCCTTCGACGGTGATGGGGGAATTCAACGTGCTCGGGGAGCGAAGCTTGGGGAGGCGGGGAGATCATCCCACTGAAAGTGTCTCCGACGGTCAGGATTTCGACGTTCGGGAACCTCGCCAGCTACGCCGCATTGGCGTCGCTGGTATTTCCGCCAGTGAAATAGAGCACCTCGACACCGGAGTCGGCAGTGCGCGCCTGCAGGGGTTTGGTGGGAGGTCGACGTATCCGCGTCGCTCAGGTGCACCGGCCCGCACCTCGTGCCATCTTCCCCCGAGCGGGGAAACGACATCATGGCGACCACGATGCAGACGGTTCGAGAACGCGCGCTCGCGATGCCTGGCGTCGAAGAGGGCGTTTGCTTCGGCACCCCCGCCTTCTATCTCCGGAAGAAACTCATGCTCCGCCTGTGCGAGGACGGGGAAAACTTGGTCGTCAAGTTTCCGGTCGAAGATCGGGAGGAGATCATCGAGCGGCAGCCGGACGTCTTTTCGATGACCGATCACTATCGCGACCACCCGGTGATATTGGTCAATCTTCTCGCCGTGAGCCCGCGGATGCTGGGGGAACTGGTCGTGGCGGCCTGGCGGATGCTCGCATCCCAACGACAGCTCGACGCCTTCGATGCGGGCGAAGGCTAGGCGGGCTACCATCGGTCGCCACAATCGGGGCAGTTCGCGATGCTCCCGAGGTAGAGATACACTTCGGCTTGGCCATTGGCATGGGGCGGAAGGAGGGAGGCCCGGACGCGCTCGTAGAGCCCTTCGGACACGCCCTCGACTTCGTCGAGTTCGGCGAGGCACTCCGGCGTCACGTCCCACAATTCGCCGTGTACCGACACGCCCCCTTCCTGCCGCCGGACCAGTCCCGGGTAGGATCCGAGATTGACGAGTTGGTAGCAGGGATCCGTGCGCGCCTCGCCGATGAACCGTTGGGCGTCGAGGAGGTGCGCGAGACCCCAGCCGCGTTTGAGAGTACCGTAGACGAAAAGTTCCAATCAGGCTCCTAGTCGAGGCTGGCGGTGTAGACGGGAAGCTCGAGCGCCAAGGGAAGGTCGTCGATGGTCTGCAGCTGCTCAAGGGATGGGTAGGCGGAGAGGACCGTGAGTTTCAGGCTGGTCGTCCGTCCGATCTCGTAGTCCGATGCACCCATTCGCCGGCTATTCCACACCACAGGGTGCGCGATGCGCACGACATTGTAGGGATAGGTACCGCTGCTGAGGTGATCGACCTCCCACTCGTAGATGGCGAACGCGCTTTTGTAGGTCACCTCGCTCATGTGCGGGAGCGTGCTTTTCGCCCGGAGAGTCAACGAGACGTCGATGGTGTCGCTCGGGCCGTCTGCCATCTGCGCCTTTCTCACCACGAAGATTTCGGTGTCGGGGGACGGTGCTGGCGCTGGCGCCGGTGGACCTGCGGCGAGGGCGGCCAGCTCCCCCCCGTGGGGGGGCATGGCTTCCGGAGCTTCGCCCAGGTGCTCGGCGGCGGCCGGTCCTGCCGCCTCCGGCGGCGCATCATCCGCCCGCGCGGGCATCGTAGTGGCGGCGAATACGACGGGTGCCGCCGAGGCGACGAGCGCGGGCGGCGGGTTCGCTGCGGCGGGGGCGGTCTGGGGAGGGGCCGACTCGGCGAGGGCCGCCGCCACCTCAGCCGCCGGTCGGACGATTTCGGGGCGCGGGACCACGGCGGGCGCGGCCGAGGCGACGAGGGTTCGCGGGACCCGGCCGGCCGACCACTCCGTGAAGTTGGCCGCCACTTTCTCTCCCCAGGCTTTCGCCTGGGTCGGTCCGTAGTGGATGCCATCCGTTTTGGGGTAGGGATCGGTGTAGCGGGTCACCGTGCCCGATTCGAATAGCACGCCATAGCGGTCGACGACCGAGTGGGTTACCGCCAGCATCTCCTCTTGGAGTTCTCGCGGATAGCGCCCGGTGTGGGCATCCGGCGGGGAGATCCAGTAGAGCTCGGCACCGGAATTGACCACCGTTTTGCACATGTTCTCGATGAGATTGGTCAGCTCGCGGATGTTTTCCTGCTTCGAGCGCCGCTTGGACCGCAGGGTCGCGTAGAGGTTTGTCCCGGTTTGAACGATGACGACTTCGGGCTGGTGCCGTGCGATGAGATCTTCGACTTTGGGGACTTTCTTGACCACGTTCCTCCGGACGTCGGATTCGGGAGTTTTCTCCCAGTGGCCGATCGAGCAACTCATCGGATCGTAGACGCTCAACCAGTAGTAGGGCGTCGCCCCGCCGGTGACGTAGGTGTAGACCTCGTTCCGATTCGAACGAAGCTCGCCATCCAGCGTTTTGCCAAAGGCTCCCATGCTGAGGGAATCGCCTAGATAGAGCACGCGCTTCGCTTCGGCGGCGGTGACGACGAACGCCGCAAAAAGCAGTGTGGCGATTATGAGTTTTTTCGCAGACTTGCGATACATATGGCGGAAATATCCCGATTTTGCGTGAAAAGACAAGCGAAAATGCTCGGGCGATCCCAGCGGCAGGATATTTCGGATCCGAGGGAGCAAGAACGGTCGCTGGCTCGGCCACACTCACTCGGAAGACCCGCCGGTCGTGCAAGCCGGGGACGGTGGATGTTTGGGAACTCAGGGCAGCCGGTCACAGAAACGGATGTATCCCGACGACGCGCACGAACCGCTTGCGCGTGGGGCACGCCAAGCGCTTGGTGGCACGATGAAATCCGAAGGAGAGCCCGAAGACGAGATCGCGATCGTGGGATTGCGGGCGAGCGCGCGGATCGGGGCGACCCGAGAGGAGCGGGGGCGAGCGCAGTCGCTGGAGATCTCGCTCCACATCGTGCCGGAGTGCGGATTCGCGGACGCCGCCGAGGATTTGTCCAAGACCGTTGACTACTACGTCGTCAGCGAGCGGGTCCGAGACTTGGCCGCGAGGGGCGAGCGCGTGCTCATCGAAACGTTGGCTGATGAGGTGGCATCGATGGTTCTGGCCGAGTTCGCTGCCGCCAGCGTGGTCGTGGAAGTGCGCAAGTTCGTGCTGGCCGATTGCCACCACGTGTCCGCGCGAGCTCGAAGGACGCGGGGCGAAATGCGCGGGGCCTGACGCTCCGCTGCACGGCCACTTGGCGTGGGGGCAAGCCGAGGAGGGCGCAACCCGCTTGAGCCTGGCCTGCCGTCAGGTGAACCGGGGGGCGCCGAACTGATGGCGCCGGATCACCTCTTTCTCCGCAACGCCAGTCCGAAACCGCCGAGCAGCAGGATGCCCACGGCGGGTTCCGGCACGGAATCGATCACGATATTGTCAAAGCGCGCGGTGTCGTTGAGGCTCCCGAAGCCGACGTCCCCGGTGGCGGGCAGCGTGCGGCTCGGGGTCGTCAATGTCTCGCCGTTGATCGTCCCCGAGAGCACGCCGGTGGTTCCGGTCGTGGGTGTCCAAACGAACTGGGCGCTGAAGAACACGCTGTCGCTCACGGCGGTGCCCGCCCAGCTTTCGACGATGGGGGCGGCGCCGCTGTTGTTCGCGCCGCCCGGTGGATCGATGCGCCCGCCGCCGTTCGCTTCGAACACATCGTTGTTGGCCAGCGACTCCGTGATGAAAACGTGGAAAAGGTGGAAGCCCGACCCGCTGGCTGAACGGGTGTCGCCGAGTAGGAACATGACATCGTCGGCACCCGCCTCGTTGTCGAGTTGGGCGTCGAAGCTGATCGTGATGGTCTGCGTGAAATCTAGGGTGACCATGGGGCGGAGATAGCCGCCCGGGGCATTGGAGCCGACGCCGGTGTTGGAGATGATCTGTCCGGCCTGGCCGCCCCCGTTTCCGCCGACGATATTGAACACGGCTCCGGCCGCGTCCAGCACGGCTTCCATACCGGCGGGGACGCCGGTCTCACCCTCGAAGTCCTCACTGTAAATCATCGCGGCGTGGGCGCTGGCGAGCGGGAGGAGGAGGACGACTGGCACGAAGGGGGATTTCATCTTGTGTGGGGGATTGGGGTTGGTGCGGGGGGCGGGACCAACCAGTCCCGCCGCAGAAACGTTTCGAGAATCCACAAGTCGTCAAGAACATTTCCCTCCCCAGGGTTCGCCGGCACGACATTCTGATCCAACCGACCAATTGAGCCTTGCACCCGCGGGCCGAAGCGGATTTGATGGCGCTGTGAGCAGCGACAGCAACAGGAGCGTGGCGACCCGGATCGGGGTCGTGCAGATGGCCATGGGCGACGACCGGGACGCGAACCTCGAGAAGGGGATCGCACGGGCCGGCGAGGCTGCGCGGCAGGGGGCGAACCTCATCCTGCTTCCGGAGCTCTTTCTCGGGCGCTATTTTTGCCAGTCGGAGGACGAGGCGCACTTCGCCACGGCCGAGGCTTTCCCGGGACCGTTGAGCGAGCGGATGTCCGCCGTCGCCCGCGAGCTGAAGGCGGCCATCGTGGTACCGTTTTTCGAGCAACGCGCGCCCGGCATCTACCACAACTCGTCGTTCGTCGTCGACACCGACGGCACGGTGCTCGGGCTCTATCGCAAGATGCATATCCCGGACGACCCCGGGTTCTACGAGAAATACTACTTCACGCCCGGCGACCTCGGCTTCAAGGTCTGGGAGACCCGCGCGGGGAAAGTCGGCACCCTGATCTGCTGGGACCAGTGGTACCCCGAGGCGGCGCGCCTCACCGCCATGCAGGGCGCGGAGGTGCTCTGCTACCCGACGGCCATCGGCTGGCATCCCGCGGAGAAAGCCGAGCGCGGCGCGAACCAGGTCGGTGCGTGGCAAACGATGCAGCGTAGCCATGCGATCGCCAACGGCTGCTACGTGGCCGCCGCCAACCGCGTCGGTATCGAGCCCGGGCCAGACGGGCGGCAGATCGAGTTCTGGGGTCACAGCTTCATCGCCAGCCCGGAAGGTGAGATCATCGCCGAGGCCTCCGATTCCGAAGAGGAGGTGCTGGTGGCCGATGTCCAACCGGGCCTCTCCGGCCAAATTCGCATCGAGTGGCCGTTCTTCCGGGACCGTCGTATCGATGCCTACGGCGACCTCACCCAACGCTTCCTCCAATGAGCGGAGCCTACCGTTTTCCTGCCGAATGGGAGCCGCACGAAGCCACCCTCCTCAGCTGGCCGAACCCCCGCGGGGTCAGCTATCCCGGCGACGCGACCCCCAGGGTCGAACCGGTTTTCCTCGCCATGGCCGAGGCCCTCGCCGGAGCGGGGGAGCGGGTCTATATCAACACCTCGGACAGCGGCGAGCGCGACCGGCTCGCCTCCGTCCTGCCCGCCACCGTCCGGCTGCTCGACGTCCCGACCGACGAGCCATGGGTGCGCGACCATGGGCCGACGATCCTCAAAGCCGTCGCGAACGGAGGGAGAAAAGCGGTCTGCTGGACCTACAATGCCTGGGGCGAAAAATACCAGCCGTTCGACAAAGACGCAGCTGCCGGCGCCCGTATGGCAGAGGCCCTGGGCATTCCGGTCGAGCGCTCGCCCCTGGTCGTGGAAGGCGGTTCGCTCGACGCCAACGGCGCCGGGCTCGTCCTCGTCTCGCAGTCGTCGGTGGTCAATCCCAACCGCAACCCCGGC
>CAZKYJ010000270.1:0-6786 GCA_964556355.1 uncultured Verrucomicrobiales bacterium
CTGCTTGGCGAAGTCTTCCGCTTCGCCCCTGACAAATCCGTCGACCTCTCTGAGATCGGCGGCGGAGGCTGCGCCCCCGGCGAACAGGCCGATGGCGATGGTGGTGAATGCTTGTTTTATCGATGTCATGGGATCTGGTGGACTAGGGTTGGGCCGACTTCGCACGAAGCGGGCGGTCAGGGTGGATGGCGAACCAGAGCAGGACGGCGACGATGTTGAGTACCGCTCCGATATAGAAGAACGGCGTCGTCGAATCGAACCATCCTTTGAGATAGGGAAACGCGAGCGCGGTGGCGAAGGCGCCGAGGTTGCCTGCCATGTTCATCGTGCCGGAAACCGCGCCCGCATGGTTGCCACCGATATCGACGCAGAGCGACCACGATGGGCTCAGTGTCATGTCGGCACCGAAAACGGCCAGCGTCAGGAACGCGACCGCGCCGATCGCCGTGCCCATATGGACGGAGACGAGCAGGCCGACCGCCGCCAGCACGAAACCCGCCATGGCCGGGGCGCGCCGGGAGGCCACGTGCTTCCCGGCCCGGTAGATCCGGTCGACCAACCAGCCCGAAAACCAGTTCCCCGCTGCCCCGCCGAGCAGGGGAAGCGCCGCGAGGATGCTCGCCTGCCCGGAGCTCAGATCGTAGGTCGATTTGATGTGCGGGTAGAGCCACCCGAGGCAAAAGAAGAACGTGAAATTGCTACAGAAGTACTGCGCCATGGTGGCCACCATCACGGGCGAGCGAACGAGTTCCCCGAACGGGACCTTCACCGCTGCCGCACCGACCGCGGCTTTCTGCCGGTTCTCGTCGATGAACGCTTTCTCCCTCGCACCCACCCGCGGATGTTCCAGCGGATCATCCCTGAACAGCGCGTACCAGAGGACGGCAATGCCGATACCGATCCCGCCGAGGACGAAAAATGCTCCCCGCCAACCGATCGCCTCGATCAGCATCACCATGAGGGGAAAAGCCACGGCACCCCCCAGCCGGGACGCCGAGAAATTGATCCCGGTAACGAGCCCGCGCTCCTTGACAGGAAACCACGAGTAGGTGGCCCGCGCGAAACACGGGAATGCCCCGGCCTCGCCCACGCCGAAGAGGAATCGCGTGACGAGCAGCGACACGTAGCCGACGGCCGCGCCGGTCAGCGCGGTGAGCACCGACCAGATCGCGATCACCGCCGCCAGCACACGCCGGGGTCCGTAGCGGTCGGCCATGGTGCCTGAAGGGGTCTGGGCCAGTGCGTACCCGAGAGTAAAAACCGAGAGCACCCATCCGAACAGCTTGTCCTGCAACGCCACCTCCATCCCCGGAAAAAATGCGCCGACGATCGGCCCTTTCGCCGCCGAGATACACGCGCGGTCGATGTAGAGAAGCAGCGAGATCAGGAATGTTCCGACGACGAGGAGACTGCGGGCAGGCATGGTCACTTGGGGGATCGGGTTGACGCCACCGGCAGCCCGGTCGCGGCGGATTCATAGGCCATCTCAACGAGCTCGACCGATCGGAGGTAGTCGGCGACCTCGCCCTCGAACGGCTCGCCGGCGAGAAACGAATCGACAAAATGGCGCTGCACGGCGTAGACGCAATCTCCCGCGAAGCCGTCGGCCGACGGCTGGTAGCCATGGCGTTCGGGTGGTTCTCCAAGGCGCTTGATGGTGATTTCCCCATCGTCGGAAAGCTCGAGATGCCCGCCGCTCCCCTCCAGTCGGAGCGTGCCGAACGTGTATCTCGGGTTGGCGGCTGCCGATTCGTTGTAGCGGTTGGCATCGAGGACGGCGGTGGCGCCGCTCGCGCAATTGCAGACGAGAAGGGCGCTATCTTCTCCTTGGATCACCGGATTGCGCCGGGCGATCCGGGAGTAGACCGAATCGATCTCGCCGAGCAGGTAGCGAAAGGTATCGAGGAAGTGCACCCCGGTCTCGAAGATGAAGAGCCGCGGATAGGTCCGGAAAAATGGCTGCCGCTCGAGGTAGGCATCCTCGCCCCAGCCATCGCCGAGGCGGCATCGAAAGGCGAGATGGAACGGTTCGCCGATCGCCCCCGCGGCGAGCAGTCCCTTGATCTCACGGTACCACGGCTGCCACCGCCAGTTCTCGTGCACCATGAACCGCACCCCTCCGGTGGCGGCCAATCCGGCAAGTTCCAGTGTCTCGGCGTAGGTGGGAGCCAGCGGTTTCTGACAGATGATGGCCACTCCCCGCTCCGCGGCCATCCGGCAAAGCGCCAGGTGAGTGTCCGGTGGCGTGATGATATCGACAAAGTCTGGACGCTCGGTGTCGAGCATCGTCGCGAAGGCGTCGTAGGCATAGCTCCTGCCGATACCGAACTCGCGCGCAAAGCCTTCCGCCCGATCCACGGAGCGGTTGCAATTTGCCACGATCTCGACCTCCGGGATTCGCGACCACGCCTCGTACTGGAAGCGGCTGAAATAGCCGGCGCCGACGCAGACTCCTTTGAGTGACCGGGTGTTCATCCGCTGAGCTGGGTTACCGCCTCGAGCAAGGCACTCTCACCACCGACATTTCCAGGAAACACCACGTATCCAAGACCGGGAAACCGGGTCTCCTCCCCGGCGCGCCACACGGGAACCCCCGGCAGGAGCTGCCCCAGCACCGTTGCCCGCTCGATCCCTAGCGCCTTGGTGGCGACGTCGCTCGAGGTGATCCCGCCCTTCGCGATGACGAAGGCGGGCTCGGTCCGCATCGCATCCACCACCCCGACCATCGCATCGGACACTTTTTGCCCGATGGCCAGATCCTCGGCCGAATCCCGCCCGGCGACGATCTCCCGGCTGGTGTAGAGCACCGCGTTGCGCCCCGACCGCAAATGTTCATCGATGGCAAGGGCGCAGCCCACGATCGCGGGCGCCGGCTCCCCCAACACCGCGGGCACGGGGAGCGGGACGGGTTCCGCACGCCCGGAAGCGAGCAAGGCGTCGAGCTGAAGGGTCGTTTTGGGCACGTGGGATCCGACCGCGATCAATCCCCCGCCGCCGCGGTTCCGGACGATGTCCCGCCGCCCCAAGAGCGGCCGTTCACCCAGGCCAGCCAGCGCCCGGATGATCGAGGCGGCGCTCCGCACGAGTAATGGAATTCCCTCCGCCCAAACGTCGTGGACCGCCGCCGCCACCACCTCGGCGTCGCCCATGGAAACCGCGTTGACCACGCACACCGATCGGGGGCGGAGCGACTTGAATATCTCCGCGACCGCAGCCGGCCCACCTTCCCGGATGAGGGGCACGCTGACCGAACGCACCTCCTCGGCGGAGACGCGCCCGTGCGTCTTCTCCTCGACCCAATCTCTCAGGTTGGAATGCTGGTAGCCAAAGGCAGAATCCTTCGCGAACGGAGTGTTCCCGGCGGGCACCGCGTCGTCGCCCTCGATCACGTAGTGGACATCGCCGACCGTGACCCGCCCGCCTTCGTCGAAATACGGCATCAGGAGCACGGGCGCCTCCGGGATCCCCAGCGCCGCACCAAGCCGGTCGGTTTCCGCGGGATAGTGCCCCCTCAGGGTGGAGTCGCTCCGGCTTACCACCGAGAAACGACGTCCCGTTCTCGCCGCGGCCGCCCGCAGCGCTGCCGCGATCTCGCCGTTCATCCGACAAGCCTCCGCTTCGGTGACACTCCGCGAGTTCGTCAGCACGAAAATCAGGGGCTCGGCGGCGCGGAACGCCTGCTCGATATGAGCGCCGCTCCAGGTCGTGATCACCGGGATATCGAAAACCGTCTGCGTCCCGGTCGGGTCGTCATCCAGCACGACAAGCGTCCGCCCCATCGCCAGAAAACGTCGCCGGTTGTCCATCCGAAGGCCAGTCTCCCGCGTCGGCGGAAGGTGTTGGAACAGCGCCGAGGTCCTCATTCGGGCAGCCGTGGTTGGGGCGGGACTTCGATGGCGAACGCGCGGCAGGGGGTTCCGTCACCGCCCCCGATTTTCAGTGGGATCGCGTAGAAGTTCACCTTGGTCGATGTCAGGCGGTGGAGGTTCGTCAGTCCCTCGACGATGACGACCTCGGCCTCGAGCAAGATCTGGTGCACCCGGGTGAGTTCGGGCAGGTTGTTCACGTCCGCCACGGACGGCGCTTCGACGCCGAGCATTTTCACTTTTCTCTCGGCGCACCACAGCGCCAGCGGCTCCCCGATGCGCTGGAAGTTGTCGCGATAGTACTGGGGGTTGTCGGCATGCTGGCTCCAACCGGTGCGCAGGAGCAATGACTCACCCACTTCGAAAGCCGACGCCACCTCACCGAGATGCCCGACACCGATCGTCGCCCGCGGCGCCAGATAGGTGAGGTCGATGACGTGGGCCGGGCCGATACAGGAAGCGAGGGGGATCTGCTCCACCGTCTTTTTACCGCACTGGAAATGGAGGGGGGCATCGAGATGGGTTCCGGCGTGCGAGTAGAGGTGAAGGGTGCGGGCGTTCCAGCCGTTCTCTTCCACCGTGTACTTCGTCTCGAAAGCGACGCCCCGCTGGCCGTCCCGGAGGGTCATGGTAAGGTCGGTGATGATCGGCACGGGCATGGTCATTCCTCCTAACCAAGTTCGGCGATCACGGCATCGGTCATCGAGGCGGTCGTCAGCGCCCCCCCCATGTCGGGCGTCCGGTTCCCGGGGTTTTCCAATGTCCGCGCCACCGCCGCGCGCACCCGTCGCCCTCCTTCACGCACGGCGTTTCCCGGCAGCCACTCCAGCATCATGGCCACGGATAGGATCATTCCCACCGGGTTGGCGATACCTAGCCCGGCGATATCGGGCGCGGTGCCGTGCGCCGGCTGGAAGACGGCGGCCGAATCTCCGATGTCCGCCGAGGGCGCCATCCCCATGCCCCCGATGAGCCCCGAAGCAAGGTCTGACAGGATATCGCCGAACATGTTTTCTGTCACGATCACGTCGAAGGTATCCGGTCGCCGAACCAAAAACAGGGCCGCTGCATCGACGTAGATCCGCTCCGTCTCCACATCGGGATACGCACCCGCGATCTCGTCGAACACCTGGCGGAAAAACACCATCGACGGAAGAACGTTCGCTTTGTCAACGAGCGTCACCTTGTTCCGGCGCCCCCTCGCCAGCTCGAAAGCCGCGCGGAACACGCGCTCGCTGCCAGCCCGGGTGATCCGGAGGACGTCACGCACCTCGTCGCCGCCTCCCATCCCCTGCGAGAGCCGTGCCGAGAACAACCCCTCGGTGCTCTCCCGGACGATGACGAAGTCGATCTCCCCTTTTCCGTAGCGTTTGAGCGGACAGTCGGACGCGTGGTAAAGGAATGTCGGCCGGAGCCCCGCAAATAGTTGCAGCCGTTCGCGAAGGTCGATCTGTGGGGTCAGCTCCTTCCCGTCCGGGCAGCGCACGGACGGGAGCCCCATGGCGCCGAGCAGGGTCGCGTCCGCCGTCCGGCACGCCTCGAAGGTGGCCTCCGGCAGGGCGTTCCCACCGCGGAGGAACTCACCGGCCCCGGCGGGGTGCTCCCGGACGTCGAACCCGACCCCCGGCAACGAGCGCTCCACGGCACGCAGCACCCGAACCCCTTCCGCTACCACGTCGATACCGATTCCGTCTCCGGGGAGCGATACAATAGCAAACGTGGTAGCGGATTCGTTCGGGGGCATTGGTGAACGCGGCTATCCAATCATACGAACCCTTCGGCCGCCATGGGTAAACCCACATTTAACTTGTGATTTTGCGGCATCGGGTCTCCCGTATTCCCATGGGGATCAACCCACGGCCGTCGGTGGCGCTCCTCATCGAAACCTCGAATCGCTACAGCCGCGAGCTCGTCCATGGCATTCGCGCCTACATGCAGGAACGGGGCGCGTGGGCGGTGCACCTCACCGAGCAAGGGCGCGGGGATCTCCCTCCCCCGTGGCTGGCCAGTTGGGAGGGCGACGGTATCATCGCCCGCATCGAAAACCGCCGCATCGAACGCGCCCTCCGGGCGAAAGCGGTGCCCGTGGTCAGCGTGAGTGCCTCCGGCCTGGCCCCCGACGTCCCGACCGTGATCAGCGACAGCGCCGCCGTCGGAACGCTCGCCGCGAACCATCTCGTGGAACGCGGGTTCCGCCACTTCGGCTATTGCGGAGACGCGCGCTTCGCCTGGTCGGAGAGCCACGGGAAGCACTTCGGCGACGCCCTGGCCCGCGCCGGGTTCACCTGCTCCCGTTTCGCTGGCGACCGCGACGGTTTCGGAGACTGGAAACGCGAGCAACGAATGATCGCGGCGTGGGTTCGCTCGATGCCGAAGCCGGTCGGGATCATGGCCTGTTTCGACATCCGCGGCCAGCAGGTGCTCGACGTGTGCAAACGCCAAGGATGGAACGTGCCCGACGAGGTCGGAGTCATCGGTCAACACGACGACGAACTCCTGTGCGAACTCTGTGACCCGCCGCTTTCCAGCGTGATTCCCAACCCCCGCGCGGCGGGCTACCAGGCCGCCTCCATTTTGGATACCATGATGGCCGGGAAGAGCGTGCCCGTGAAACTGCACACGATCGCCCCGGTGGGGGTCGCCACGCGACGCTCGACCGATCTCGTGGGCACCGCCGACCCACGGCTGGCCGAAGCCATGCGCTTCATCCGTGCCCATGCGCTCAACGGGATCGGCGTCTCCGATGTGCTGGCGCACGTCCCGATGTCGAGGACGCTCCTCGAACGGAAGTTCCGCGCCGAGTTCGGGCGATCGCCCTACGAAGTGATCCAAGCGACCCGCCACCAGCACGCCTGTAGTCTCCTCGCGAGACCGGGGCTCTCGGTGGCAGAAATCGCCGAGCGCTCGGGCTACCGCAGCG
>CAZKYJ010000271.1:0-6770 GCA_964556355.1 uncultured Verrucomicrobiales bacterium
CATGTCCGCGCGCGGCTTGAGCGGGTTGCCGGGCGAGACCATCCACGCATCGGGGTTCTCGCCGGAGCCGAGCTGGTAGGAGGTGTTGGCCATGTGGGCGAGCGCTGCGGAAAGGTGCCCGGTTTCGGCGCTGAAGTTCGGGTCGCGCTTGCCCGTCTGCATCGACTCGATCCAGTTCTCGAAGTGGCCCGCGCCGTCGGTGACGCCAAATTTCTTGACCGTCTTGCCATCGCTATCGACCGCCTTGCCCTCGATGACGTAGCCCCCCTCAAACTCGACGATGTTCGAGATGCGGCCGCCTTTGTAGCTCGAGTCGCCGCCTTTGTAGTTCATATCGGCGCGCGGGAGCCCCCGCACCTCGAAGATGAGCGGAACCGGCTTGTAGTCGAAGAAGGCGATTTGGGTGTTTGCGGTGTTCCCGTCGTCTTCGTAGCCGAAGCGCCCGCCGATACTCATGACGCGGGCCGGGAGCGCTGGGTCGTTGAGCATCCAACGGGCGACATCGAGCTGGTGCGGGCCCTGGTTGCCGATGTCCCCGTTTCCGTAGGGGAATTGCCAGTGCCAGTCGTAGTGAAACTGTTTGCGCTCCACCGGCATGATCTCGCGAGGGCCGCTCCAGAGGTTGTAGTCGACGCTGGGCGGGGGATCGTGGGGCATGACATCGCCGATGCTGGGCCGGTTCTTGTAGCAGAGGCCGCGCGAACAGGTCATCTTGCCGAGCGGCTCGTCGGCGATCCACTCTTTGATCTCGCGCCAGCCGACGTCCGACCGGCGTTGCATGCCGTGGTGGATGATCACCTTGTCGTAGGCCTCGGCGGCCTCGGCGAGCTGGCGTCCCTCCCAGATATTGTGGGAAACGGGCTTTTCCACATAGACGTGTTTCCCGGCATGGGCGGCGGTGATGGCGATCAACGTGTGGAGGTGGTTCGGGGTGGCGATCATCACGGCGTCGATGTCCGGATTCTCCACGAGCTTGCGGTAGTCGGTGTAGGCCTCGACCTTGGTGCCGGCCTTCTCGCAGTCCGCCTTGCGCTGGGCGAGGACGTCCGCGTCGGCGTCGCAGATGGCCACGAGGCGGCAGCCTTTGCCGTTGAGAGCGGTACGCATGTGCCCGTTGCCCTTGCTGCGGATCCCGATTACGGCGATGCGGATGTCCCCGTTCGCACCGGCAGCGCGAAGCGAGGCGGGAACGGCGAGCCCGGCGGCTCCGGCAAGGGTGGTTTTGAGGAAGGTTCGGCGGTTGGGGGTCATGGTCATCGAGGTACTAGGGTTTCGGTTTAGACTTGTAGTAAAAATCTCGTAACTGGAGAAAGAATTGCAATCGGGGATGGGTCCACGGCGGCACTCGGGGCGTGCCAACACCGATCGGAACCCCGCCAATGTCCCTATCAATACACGTCGCGACCCGCTGTCCAATCATCTTTTTTTCGGGTTCGGCTGTCTCCTTTGGCCTCGCCCAACGGGCGTCGTTACCCACCGCCCGCGGGCAGTTCGATGCCCACCGTTCGCCCTCCTGGCTAGGGGATGAGTTCGCGCACGCGCTCCACCAACCCACGATCTTCGATCACCCCGGCAAGCGCTCGCTCGAGGTCCGCGAAGCGGTAGTAGCGGACGTGGTTGATCCGGTGCCCGGCCCCGCCCTGCTCCATGGCGTTGAACGCCGCACCGATGGCCTCCGGCCCCGCGGCATCGTGCAGCGCGATGAAAAGCGAGAGCACCCCGACCCGGTCATCTAGCGATGGCGGAACCCGGTTTTCCTCCTTCTCCCTCTCGAGGCTGAGCGAGCGCCATCGCACGTCCCGCAGCCCGCCCAGCAGGTCCGCGTAGCGGGGGGTCGCCGCCATGTGCTCGACGATGGTGACCCCGGTGTAATGCGCCCAGGCATGGTGGTCTTCCTCCGTCCGACGGTCACCCCACATCGCGATGAGATGGCCGAACTCGTGGCAGAGCCCGTAGAACATCATCTGGCCTTTCTCGGTGGGCGACCGGAATTCCTCCCGGTCTACCACCGGCAGATCGATCTCGGAATGATATGGAAATTGCGGGGCGAAATGTGGAGGCCGGGTGATGGCCTCTTCCAGATGGACGCGGATCCGCACCTTCTTCCCCGGCACTTTCGACCACTCCTCGAATCCGAACACCTCGTCGTAGGCATCGAGGATCGCATCGCAAAGGTCCGCGAACCGTTCGGTATACCCGTCCGAAAGATCCCCAATCCCCCGGACGAGAAACCGCTTGCGGACCGCCGCTTGCCCCAGCGTCGCCGCCGACTCGGGAGCGATCTCCAACAGCCGCGTGCGGATCCTTCCGAAATGGTCCACCTGCGCGATATCCAATGCCGCCTCCCCACAGCGAACGAGCGCTTCCGCCGTGCCGCCGCCAGGCTCCATTTTGACCAACTCCGCCAGCGCGACCACCGCCGCGCGCGGGATCGCCCCCGCCAGTTCATCCTCCGTCGTCTCGCCGGGATTCTCGGCGTGCTCCCGATTGATCTGCTCCACGGCAGCGACGTAGCGCTCGGCATTGCGATCGGGCGCCGCTTCGACCAGGGGGGGCACGATCCCGACCGCGACAGCGCAGCCAGCAAGCCAGAATGAGGGGCGACGGTCGTCCGCGAGCTGCTTCATCGCGGCACTTTGCATCATTCCCGCGATCGTTGGCAACCCCAAAAACCCGAGGTCAATCGGCGAACGCACTCGCCGGGCTCGCCGCGGCGAAACCCGGCTCGGTCGCCAGGAGAATCGATTTGATCTTACCGCGCTCCGACTCGCCGAGATGGGCAAAGCTTCCGTCGGGATCGTGGCTATCGAGGATCTCGTGGAGCCGCCCGTAGATATGTGTCTTGAGGGCTGGCGGGAGATTTTCGAACGCTGCGGAGTAGATCATGTAGGAGCACCGGTATTTGAAAATCCGGTCGAGGAGCTGGAAATCCTTGAGCGAGCGCCCCCGGGCATCCGTCTTCCGCCCGGCCAAAAAGGCTTCGCGGAACGGCCCGTCCGAGTCAATCCCGCCGCCGACCAGCTCGATCTCGTCGGCAAACAGCATGTGCCGGAGGATCTTCTCGGCGTGACTCTTCAGGAGGCTGAGCGTCGAGCCCTGAGGTTCGTCGATGCCCTGCTCCCCGAAAAGGTCGGCCATCGCAGCCTGCCGGTAGAGCCCTTGGCGCACCGCGTAGCTCGCCCGATGCAACAGGTTGTGCATCTCCACCTGGTGCTCCAAAACCATCAGCGCGAGGATATCGCTCGTCGATTCGAGATAGTGTCCAGTATCAAAATAGGGGGAGAGATCGGTGACGTTTGCCCCCGCTTCCGGGTCGAAGGCGATGTGCCCATCGATCTCCTCCGCGATCACGTTGCCCATATGTCGCTGGCTTCCGTGGCGCCCGGAAACATACCAGCCTCCCCAACGTTCGGAGAGCGGGCTGTCGTGGGTCGAGAGATACGAACCTTGCGAGAGGATGGGAAGCCCGCTCTCGTCCGGAAATACCGAACGCACCATGAACCCGGGATTGTCCCGCGTCCCCGCCCCGGCGTGGCAGCTCAAACAGCCCCGGGGACGGGACAAGGTGATGCCCCCGTCCGGTTGCTCCGGCGGACTGACCAGGTAGAAGACCGCGCCGAGCTGCGGATCGGTGGCCGCGATCTCGATTGCTCCACCGGGCACCCAACCGACGTAAACGTCGTCGGAGAAATAGATCGCCCGGGGTGAACGGGGAGAGATCAACGCATTCTGGTGGCTCGTTTTGGAAAAGACCAGAGTCTGACTGGCGGTGGGGATCCCGAGTTCCACCAACACCTCCCGGAGGAAGCCTCGCTCATCGGGTTGCTCGGGGGTGATCGCCCCTTCCGAGATCTTCGCACTCAAGCGGGTCACCGCATTCCTTTGCGGGGCGTCCCAGTAGCGGATCGGCGCTTCCACATACGCCTCCCGCTGCCCGACCGCCGTCGCGATTGCCCCGCCGACAACGGCAAGTGCGAGAAGGATTGCGGCGGATCTTCGGGTGGAAACCATGGCAGACGCTCCCCCGATACGCGGGCGCGGCCGATCCCCTTTCCCCACTGTCGGAATGGCGCCCCCTCCTGCGCCCCGATCTCCCCGGGAATATCCGTGGGGCAGCCGCACTCCGGCTCGCATGAACGCTCCGATCCTCCGCCTTCTTCCCCTCGTCTCCGTGGTCGCCATCGCACCCCTCCACGGCGCCGACCTGGTTTTGGACAGCGGCCCCAACCGCGTGCGGCTTCTCGAGCTCTACACCTCCGAGGGATGTAGCAGCTGTCCCCCCGCCGAAGCCTGGATGGCGAAACTCGTCGAGAACAGAGATTTGTGGGAGGATTTCGTCCCCGTAGAGCTCCACGTCAACTACTGGGACCGCCTCGGATGGAAAGACCCGCTCGCCTCGGAGACGAACACCGACCGGCAGCACCGCTACGCCGCCCACTGGAACGCGAACACCGTCTACACCCCGTGTTTCGTCCTCGATGGCAAACCGTTCAAAGACGTGGTCACCCCGCCCGCCTCGACCGAGCGCGCGGGTGTGCTGCGCGTCGTGATGCGCGATGCCACTGCGGCGGGCGAGCGCAAGATCGAGATCTCCTACGCGGTCGAGGGCACGTGGCGTGCCTACGTCGCCCCCCTCGGCTTCTCCATCGAGAGCAATGTTCGCGCCGGGGAGAACCGGGGCAAGAAACTCACCCACGAGTTTGCGGCGCTCGATCTCGTCAGCGGCGACATCGATCCCGATAAGAAAAATGCGACCCTGACGCTACCGGGCCTCGCGAAGGAAGAGAGGGCCGTCGCCGTCTGGGTGACGAAGGAGGGCTCTCCGGTGCCCTCCCAGGCCGTCGGGGGCTGGCTCCCCGGTACCCGCCGCTGAGATCCGTTCGGCTGGAGCGGCGTCCCCGAATGCCGCACGGGACGATTGCGCTGCCACCGAGCTATTGCTATGGATGGCGCCGTGAAGAAAACCCCCACGACCACGAAGTTGATCAGCTCCCGGAACGTCGCCATGGGTGCCCTTCCCTTCGTTGTGTTGATGGCCGGCTGCAGCACCGACGATGTCGAACGGCGCCAGGATTGGTACGACAGCGTGAGCGAACGCGGTTCCGAGCGCAGGGCGATCCGATCAGAGCACGCCGACGAGCGGAACCGGGAGCGCTTCGACGCGATCATGGGCAACTGAAGCGTCACCCGCGGCGGGATCGCCCACCTCCCCCCCGACCAGGGGAGGAACCGCGCACCTACAAGACGTTGTAGCGCCTCGCTGCTTTGGCTACGATCAGCCCCGTTTCTGCCGCGGTGCGCGTGCTCCATTCCGCGAAGTGGGGCGTCTCCTTGTGGGAGGTGATCGCGTCGGGTGACCGGTAGGTTTCGTAAAGCATGAAGCGGTAGGATGCTTCTTGGCTTTGGATAACGGCGAACTGCGTGCACCCCTCCTCCGCCTCCGAGGCGCGCGCATTTTTCAGCGCGATCCGCTTAAATTCTTCCTCCCGCCCGGCGGCGACATCGATTTCGACAACAACGGCAATCATGAGCCCCCGCCTTTGGAGCCTCCTTCCCGCAGAATCAAGGTGCGGCCGCTGACAATCTCACGATAAGATCCGCGCCACCGGCGCTGTATAGCGACCACAGTCCCCATGCCCCTTCTGCCCAAATCCCTCCCTGCGATCATCGTCGGCGCCTCCCTTTCGTCGGCCGCTGCTTCCTTTGACTTCAATAAGGACATCCGCCCGATCCTTTCGGAGAACTGCTATTTCTGCCACGGCCCCGATGCCGATCACCGCAAGGCTGACCTCCGGCTCGACACCCCTGATGGACCTTTCGAACTCCGCGACGGCGTCCGCGCGGTAGACCCCGAAAACCTGGGGGAAAGCGAGATACTCTTCCGGATCACCGAGGCCGGAGATGACGAGTTGATGCCGCCCCCGGACTCGCACAAGACGCTCACCCAGGAGCAGAAGCGGCTGCTCGAGGAATGGGTGCTCGCCGGCGCCCCCGTCGAGAGGCACTGGGCATTCGTCGGGCCCCATGCTCCGGAGCCGCCCCAACCCGGCACCGATGGCGACTGGATCAGGAACCCCATCGACGCCTTCGTCATCCGTCGCCTCGAAACGGCAGGTCTCCGGCCGTCGCCGGAAGCTGATCGCGCCACCCTCCTCCGCCGAGCCAGCCTCGATCTCACCGGACTCCCGCCGACGCCGGACGACTATGCTGCTTTTCTCGACGACACCGCGCCCGACGCCTACGAGAAAGCCATCGACCGCCTTCTCGCCTCGCCGGCCTACGGCGAGCGGATGGCGCTCGCTTGGCTCGACGCGGCCCGCTACGGTGACTCCAGCGTCATGCACGCCGACGGTCCGCGCGAGATGTGGCCGTGGCGGGACTGGGTCATCGATGCCTACAACTCGAACATGCCGTTCGACCAGTTCACCGTCGAGCAGATCGCGGGCGACCTCCTTCCGGATGCCACCCTGAACCAGAGGATCGCCTCCGGGTTCAACCGCAACCATGCCACCTCCGACGAAGGGGGGGCGTTCCCCGAAGAACTCCGCGTCGGCTACGTCGTCGACCGCGTCAAGACCACGGCCAACACTTGGCTTGCCTTGAGTATGGAGTGCGCCCAGTGCCACGACCACAAGTACGATCCGATCAGCAACCGCGAGTACTACCAGTTCTTCGCCTACTTCAACAACACCGAAGACCCGGGCATGCAAACCCGCCGGGGCAACCAAGATCCGGTCGTTTACTTTTTCACCGATCCTGAAGATGAGGCC
>CAZKYJ010000272.1:0-2908 GCA_964556355.1 uncultured Verrucomicrobiales bacterium
AGGCCAGCTGGAAAGTGGACAAGGGAGCCGTCTCCGACGAGTTCGACGCCGCCACCGGAACCGGCGAAGAACCGGCTGCCCCCGAGGCTTCCGAACAGCCCGCCCCCGAGGGCGAAGCTCCCGCCCCGACCGCCTAGCTGCATCCTCCATCCTTCCGCCCTCATCCATTCTTTTAATGTCGCACCACGTAACAGTTGAAGAACTTCCCGCCGGGGGAGAGAAGCTCGACATGAGTCGGCTCAGCAAGGTTCGTCTCTTTCTTTTGGGGGGCGGGTTGATCGGACTGGTCGCCTCGGCAGTCTACGGGTTCTTCGCCCGCGAGAC
This sequence comes from uncultured Verrucomicrobiales bacterium, assembly GCA_964556355.1. Lineage (GTDB taxonomy): Bacteria > Verrucomicrobiota > Verrucomicrobiia > Verrucomicrobiales > DEV007 > CAZKYJ01. The sequence continues at coordinate 325 of CAZKYJ010000272.1, forward strand.
GTTCGCCTACTCGTGGCTCTACGGCTTCGCCTATGTCTTCACCCTGGGTGCCGGTGGCCTTTTCTGGATTCTACTGCACCACGCCTCGAACTCGGGTTGGGGGATCGCCTTGCGCCGCATCATGGAGCAGCTCGCCAACATGCTGCCGTTCATCTTCTTCTTCGGGCTGCCCCTGCTCCTCATTCCGGATCTCCGGAACGCGCTCTGGGACTGGATGCCGCAGGTGAGCGAGGGGCGGACGGAGGCGCTCGCCCACAGCAACCCGCTCCTCTACGGAAAATACCCCTATCTCAATCTCGACCTCGCCTACCATCTCGTCGGGCCGCTTTTCCTGCCCGGCTGGGGCTCGCGTTTCGTTCTCTATTTCGTTATCTTGGGCTTCGGGGCGTTCTGGCTCCGTCGCTACTCGCTGATCCAAGACGCGACCGGCAAGGTCGGGCCGAGCTTCAGCGCCCGCCGCTTCAGCTGCGGCTGGCTGCCGGTCTTCGCCGTCTGCATCACCTTTGCTGCCATCGACTGGCTCATGAGCCTCAATTACACCTGGTTCTCGACCATGTGGGGCGTCTACATCTTCGCCGGATCGGCACTCAGTTCGATGGCGGTGGTCATCCTGACGGCCGCGCTGCTCCGCCGTGCGGGCTATCTTGAGAAGGTGGTGGGCTCCGAGCACTTCCACACCTCGGGCAAGCTCATGTTCGCCTTCGTCGTCTTTTGGGGATACATCACCTTCAGCCAGTTTTTCCTCATCTGGTACGCCAATATCACGGAGGAGACCGCCTACTACCTCATCCGGAACACGGGGCACTGGAACACCGGCTCGATCATCGTCTACGTCGGGATTCACTTCGCTATCCCGTTCCTCCTGCTCCTGCCAGCATGGGTGAAGCGGAACCCGAAATACCTTGCCCCGATGGCCGTGTGGATCCTCTTCGCTCACGCCCTCGACCTCTACTTCGTCATCGTGCCGGAGCGCGGTCCGTCGATCGCCAATGCTCCCACCGTCGATCACGCGTTCTGGGGCGACATCCTCGTCCTCGCGACCATCGCGAGCCTTTTCGCCTGGCGTTTCATCGGGACGCTCGGCAAACACAGCCTCTATCCCTGCGGCGACCCGCGCCTTCACGAGTCGCTCGGCATTAGCAACTAAGCATGGACTCCAATCCCGCAGACACACCCGGCAAGCGTTTCATCAGCTTCTGGCTCGGAATCGCGATCTTCGGTCTCTTCGCCGTCATCGCCCTCATCTTCTACCCGCTCTTCCTCGAGCCGGAGACGGGGGATCCGACGCTCGATTCTGGCCCGCTCGCGGAAAAGCGCCTCGCGACCAAGCAGGCGACCTTCGATGCCCAAGCCGAGCTCGTCGGTTCCTACGATTACACCGACCAGGAGAAGGGGCTCGTCCGCGTCCCCCTCGACCGTGCTATCGCCCTGGCGCTCCCGGCGCTCCAAGCCAGCAAGGGAGCCAAGTCCGAGAAAGTCGTTCCCGGCAGCCCGACAGCCCTGAAGATTTTTGAAGAACAGCAGGCCGCCAAGGCCGCCGAAGAGGCTGCCAAGCCAAAACCGGCGGAGGGTGAGAGCGCCGCAGCCGGCGACGCCAAACCGGCGGAACCCGCCGCTCCCGTCGATGAGAAGTGGCTCGCCGACTGGATCGCCGCCGGGGAGAAAGTCTACATGGGCAAGGGCATTTGCTTCACCTGCCACCAGCCGACCGGCCAGGGACTGCCCCCCGTCTTCCCTCCGCTCGCCGGTTCCGAGTGGGTGACGGGTTCGGATGAGCGCATCGCGCTGGCCATCCTCAAAGGTCTCTCCGGTCCCATGATGATCAAGGGTGCCCTCTTCAACCCGCCAGCTCCCATGCCCCCCCAAGAGGCCATGCTCAACGACGAGGAAATCGCCCAGGTCATCACCTACATCCGCAACGCCTGGGGTCACGATGCTGGCTACGTCACCACCGAAGGCGCCGCCTTCGCCCGCCAAAAGTACGCCGATAAGGTCGGTGCCGTCACCGTCGCCGACCTCGAGGCGATCCCCGCCGATCAGATGCTGCCCAAGGGCGGCGACCAATAGCGCAGCCCGTAGAAAGTCCGCACGAATCTCACCCGCCCATGGCTTCCGACACCGCAACCGCGACGACCGACACCTCCACGCAAGAGGACGCCCTCCAGCGCGCCCTCATTGACCGCAGCACGAAGTTGCCGGTCCTGTTCTTCCTCACCAGCGGCGTCTCCTGGCTCCTCCTCGCCACGCTGCTCGGCCTCATCGCTTCGGTCAAAATCTTCAAGCCCGGCTTCCTCGACTGGGACTGGCTCTACTTCCTCCACTTCGGGCGCCTCCAGCCGGCGTTCACCAACGCCTTCATTTACGGCTGGGCGTTCCAGGTCGGTATCGGGGTGATGCTCTGGCTGATGGCCCGCCTCTGCCGCACCCCGCTGAAGAACCCGTGGACGCTGATCGTCGCCGGTCACTTCTGGAATATCGGGATTACTCTTGGCATCCTCGGGATCTTCTTCGGTGGCCAGACTTCGATGGAATGGCTCGAGTTCCCGTCTTACGTCTGGCCGGTCCTGCTGGTCGCCTACTCGAC
>CAZKYJ010000272.1:2918-6752 GCA_964556355.1 uncultured Verrucomicrobiales bacterium
TCGCGGTCTGGATGGTGGTGATGTTTCGCGCGCGCCAGAGCGACCACGTCTACATTTCGGTCTGGTATCTCCTGGGGGCCTGTGTGTGGTTCCCGTGGGCGTATCTGACCGCCAACCTCTTCCTCCACGTGTTCGAGGGCGTGCCCGTCATCAGCTACGGCATCGACGCGTGGTACAAGAGCACGGTCACGCTCCTTTTCTTCGTCCCCATCGGCCTCGCTTCCTCGTATTTCATCGTCCCGAAGATCACCGGCCGGCCGATCTACAACTACCAACTGGCCACCCTCGGGTTCTGGGCCTTGGCCGGCCTTGCCGGATGGACGGGCTATACCCAGCTCATGGGCGGGCCGGTTCCGGTCTGGATGCCCGCGGTCAGCAGCGGGGCGGCCATCCTGCTCCTCATTCCCATGGGTGCCGTGGCGCTGAACTTCCACTTCACCACCAAAGGCAAGCACAAGCTCGTCGAGAGTAGCCCGTCGCTCCGCTTCACCTTCATGGCGGGTCTCGCGTTCGTGCTCTGGATCTTCCTCAAAGCGTTGGGTGCGACTTTTGGTGTCAGCCAGTACACCCAGTTCACGATCGCCACGGAGGGTCTCGACATGCTCGTCCTCTACGGTTTCTTCAGCATGGCGATGTTCGGGGCCATCTACTACATCGTCCCCCGCCTCGTGGGCTGCGAGTGGTTCTCCGCCAAGATTATCCGCTCCCACTTCTGGTTCTCCGTCTACGGGATCGGTGCCATCACCGCCGTGCTCTACTTCGGCGGGATGGCGCAGGGCGCTTCGATCGAGGCCTGGGATCGGGGGCAGATCGGTGCCGTCGAGATCAGCCAGGCATGGCTGATCGGGCGGACGCTCGCCTGGATCTTCCTGGCCTACTCGAACCTCATGTTCCTCGTCCACCTCACGCTGATGATCCTCCGCCTCGGCAAGCGCTCTGCCGAGCCCACGCTCCTCAGCCATGCTCCGATGGACGACCAGGGGCACCAACCATCATCCGCTCCTGCCCAGGCCTGACCGCACGACTCAAAGCATGACTCTCAAAGCGTTCATCTCCGGAATCGGCGTCACGTTCGGCCTCCCTTGGGTCGCTCTTGTCGCCCTTCCCTATGCCCATTTCGGTTCGCTCGAACCGGTCCCTTTCGATCTTGAAACCGATGAGGTTGAGGGGCTGTTCCCGATGGGTGAGGAAGGCGTCGCCAAGGCTGGGCGGGACATCTATCGCGCCGAGGGATGCGTCAACTGCCATACGCAGATCATCCGTCCGGAGTACGCCGGGATGGACAGCTTCAAGCAAGCTTTCGGCAAGGATGCCGAAAGCCCCTCGCCAGCCTTCGTCCGGCAAACGCTTCCCTACGACTACGTCGGCCAGGAGTACGCGCTGATCGGACAGGTTCGGAACGGGCCGGATCTTACCAACGTCGGCTACCGTCGGAGCGATCCGAACTGGCACTACCAGCACCTTTACGACCCCCGCTCGGTGAACAAGTGGTCATCGATGCCCGGGTTCCGCCACCTTTTCGAAAAGCGTCGGCTCCAGGGACCGGTTCCCGAGGACGCGGTCATCTTCGAAGGTGAAGATGCCGTGGAACCCGGATATGTCATCGTCCCGACCGACGACGCGCGCACGCTCGTCAAGTACCTCATGTCCCTGAAGCTGGCCGACAAAGTGCCGGCCTCCCTCGGCCTCCCGGCACCCAAAAAGAACGCCGCAGCAACCGGTGCTGCCGCCCCCGCAGCGGAGGCTCCCGCCGCCGAGTAAGCGATCTGCGTCCACGACAACTTTCCATCGCGATGAGCAAAGAATCCGATAACATCGACTACCAAGAGACCCTCAATGTCAGCCGCGCCCACGCGGTGAGCCGGGAGAAAGGCGAGCCGGTTGCCCGCCGCGAACCGCTTTCGCTCTGGGTGATCGTCGGGTTTAGCGTGGTCATGCTCCTCGGTGCAGGCTACCTCGGTGCCTACGTGAGCGGGTTCGACCAGCAGGCCTACTTCCTTCCCGGCTACCAGCCGATCGAGCCGAAAGGTGACGGGCCGGGTGTGGGCGAAGACGCGGGCAGCTGGCTTGAGAAATGGGTCAAGTCCGGCAAGGGCGTCTACGGCGGCAAGGGGGCGTGCATCGGCTGCCACCAGGCGAGCGGCGGTGGCGCTGCCGGCCAGTTCCCGCCCCTGGTGGGTTCGGAGTACGTCGTGGAGGGCGACAAACAGCTGATCGCCATCCTCCTCCACGGGTTGGGAGGACCGATCGTGGTGAAAGGCGTCCCCTACAACGGCCAGATGCCCCCGCAGGGCGCGGCGCTGTCCGACAAGGAGATCGCTCAGGTCGCCACCTACATCCGTCAGGAATGGGGGAATGACGCGCCGTTCGTGACCGAAGCTGCCGTCGCCAAGGTGCGCGAAGAGACCTCCGGTCAAGTGGGCTCTTATACCGCCGATTCCCTCGCCGAGATCGACCCCGCCGCGAACGCCGATGTCCCGGCCGTCGACCCCCTCACCGGCCAGTCCGAAGGCGAGCCTGAAGGCGAGCCCGCCGCTTAGAAACGCTTTGTTCCATCTCCCTTTCTCCAGTTTACTGACGCCTACCTCCTAGGACCCATCTCATGAGCGCATCAACCACCGCCGACGCCCACGCCGGGCACGATGATCACGCGGATCACCACCACGAGCAAAGCTGGCTGAGCAAGTACGTATTCTCCACCGATCACAAGACGATCGGTATCCAGTACGGCATCACCGCCCTGCTCTTCCTCGCTTTCGGATTCTTCCTCATGCTCATCATGCGGTGGAGCATCGCCTACGCCGGTGAGCCTCTTCCGGGATGGATGAGCTGGTTCGTCCACCTGCTGCACGGCGGGCCGGAGGGTTGGGCCCAGGGGGGATCCCGCTGGCTGACGGCCGATGGCGCGGTGACCCCGGAGCTCTACAACATGTTCGGAGCCATGCACGGCACCATCATGGTTTTCCTCGGCATCGTGCCCATGGCCTTCGCCGCGTTCGGCAACTATGTCATGCCGCTGCAGATCGGTGCCATCGATATGGCCTTTCCCCGCCTGAACATGTGGAGCTACTGGCTCTACTTCCTCGGCGGCGGCCTCATGCTCTACAGCTTCTTTATTCCGGACGGCGCCGCCCAGACGGGATGGACGATGTACTCGCCCCTCGCGACGACCACCAACATGAAGGACGGCTTCCTCGCCACCCTCTACACCGGTCAGACCATGTGGCTTTTCGCCATGGTGTTGCTCATCTCGTCGTCGCTTCTCGGTGCCGTCAACTTCATCACCACCATCATCAACCTCCGCGCACCGGGCATGACCTGGATGCGGCTCCCGTTCTTCGTCTGGGCGATGCTCGTCACCGCCTTCCTCCTGCTCCTGGCGTTCCCTCCGCTCGAGGTGGCCGCGCTGATGCAGGTGATGGACCGGCTGGCGGGCACCAGCTTCTTCCTCCCCACCGGGCTCACGGAGGGGAGCGTGCCGCTCGATATTGCGGGTGGTGGAAGCCCGCTCCTCTACCAGCACCTTTTCTGGTTCCTCGCCCACCCGGAGGTCTACGTGCTTCTCCTGCCGGCCATCGCCATCGTCTCCGACGTCATCCCGGCGAATACCCGCAAGCCACTCTGGGGCTACAAGTCGATGGTTTACAGGGTCCTCGTCCTCGGCTTCCTCTCGTTCATCGTCTGGGCGCACCACATGTATCTCACAGGGATGGGCAGCGTGGTCAGCTCGTTTTTCCAGACGACCACCGTTCTCATCTCGATCCCATCGGTCATCCTGCTGACCTGTCTGATGATCTCGCTGTGGGGAGGTTCCATCCGCTTCACCACGCCGAT
>CAZKYJ010000273.1:0-6744 GCA_964556355.1 uncultured Verrucomicrobiales bacterium
GCGGTGGGAACCGAACGTCCGCTGTACGCTCATGTTTATTCGCGACGGTGAGAGGGTCTTGCTCATCCGGAAAAAGCGGGGGCTCGGCGCCGGGAATATCAACGGGCCGGGCGGCAAGATCGACCCGGGCGAAAGCGAGCTCGCGTGCGCCGTCCGCGAGACGGAGGAAGAACTCGGCGTCACCGCCATCGGTGCCCGCCGGATGGGTGACCTCTCGTTCGAGTTCGTCGATGGCCTCCGCATGCACGTCGCCGTTTTCATGGCGGATGAGCACTCCGGTGCCCCCCGCGAGACGGATGAGGCGATCCCCCACTGGACGCCCCTCGACGCGATCCCTTTCGATGAGATGTGGGCCGACGACGCCCACTGGCTTCACCGCATGCTCACGAGAGACGAGCGCTTCGCCGGCCGCTTCTTGTTCGACGGTAGCGTGATGCTGTCCCACGAGGTCACCTGGTTGACGGGCGAGGGGGGGACGTGCCGGTAAAGGCCGCTGAATCGCGTCGCTCCAATCGGCCGGATCCCCCGAGCCATCCGGGTGAGCTGGCCTCCGCTGGGGATCAGATTCTTGCCGGTGGCTTCGGCGGCGAAAGTTTTTTGAGAGAGACCGGGAGATTCCGTTGTATCGTTAGCCATGAAAGTGGATCGATTCTCCCGTGTGTGGGGGGCGCTGCTGGCCGCGAGCCTCTGCCTTCCAGTCCTTGCGTCGGCTGCCGATGACGAAGCTCTCCCCGCTCGAACACTTTCCGAATACACCCCGGGGCAACTGATCTCGGGCGAGGCGGTCGATTTCAAGAAGATGGAAGGCAAGGTGGTCGCCATCGAATGGTGGGGAACCCGGTGAGGCCCCTGCATCGCTTCGATGCCCCATCTGGTTCAGATGGATAAAAGATACTCCCGCAGAGGACTGGTGCTCGTCGGTGCCGAAGTTCAAGGTTCGACCCCGGAGGCAATTCTGGAGGTCGTCGACGACCAGAAGATGAAGTTTGCGGTGACCAAGGGGATGAGCGGTCCGAGCCTTGGCAATAGCATTCCCCGCATGGCCGTCTTCGGCGTCGATGGGAAGCTGATTTACAGCGGTTATCCGAACGACGACGCCACCGATGTCATCCGGAGAGAACTCCGCAAAGTGGGCGAGAGTGAAGAGGACGATGCCGGCGGGGTCGCGATGCCCTCGCGACTCGTTGAAACGCGCGAGTGGACGAACGCGGACGGCGGCACGGTTGAGGCCGCGTTGCTGAGTCTCGAAGGCACGACCGGGACATTTATCCGCACGAACGGGTCGACCTTCGTTTACGACATCACCAAACTTTCCGCCGAAGATCAAGAGCTGATCGAGAAGGCGGCGTGGGATGGCGAGGAAGAATCGCTCTGAACGGGGCGGCTCTCGAAGCCGGCTCGTCGCTGCGCTCCTCCGGTGCCTTGTTCCTGCGGCCGTCGCTGCCGCCATCACCTGCAGCCACGCCAAGTAGTGGGTCGACCGCGGGCTTCCCTGGCGTTGGATCGAGCCCGCGTCCTCCGCCCAGTGCATTTTCCTCGGGGCGATCCTCGGCGCTACCGCCCTCCCGCGTCGCAAGTCACGAGCGGTCGCGACCCTAGAACTTTTGGTGGGGGTGCCGGGCGGGAAGATGGCCGAGTGTGCCGATCCGGTCACCCACGGATCCATTTCGCATCGCGGTGCGGGTAGGGGATGAAGGCGACGTCTCCTTTTTTGAACTCGAGGTTTCTCCCTAGTGGTGGAGATCACCCGATCATTGGAAGGGGAACCCGGTATGCCAAGACAACTTCCTTGGATACGCCCGCGCCTAGCTGAACAGCCTCGCCACCGGTGTGCCGCCGTCGGTGATGGGGACGGGGCGGTCGCCATCGTAGAGTTCTTTGTGGGGGTCGATGCCGAGGCCGGCGTAGATGGTGGCGTGAAAGTCGGGGATCGAGACGGGGTTGCCCAGGATCTCTTGCGCTTTTTCATCGGTCTCGCCGTAGGCGCCACAGTGGTTGAGGCCGCCGCCGGCGAGGACGAATGAGAACGCTTTGCCCCAGTGGCCCCGGCCGCCGCCGCCATCGAAGGCGGCGGGTCGCCCGAACTCGCTGGCCACGACGATGAGAGTTTTGTCGAGCTGGCGGCGCGCTTCGAGGTCGGTGATGAGTGCGGAAAGCGCATCGTCGAGCTCGCGGATGAGGATGTGTTGGTTGAGCTGCCCGGCGTTGTGGGTATCCCAGCCGGTTCCGTTGACGAAGTTCAGGTTGTGGGACACCTCGACAAATCGGACCCCCGATTCCACGAGGCGCCGCGCCAGGAGGCAACGTTGGCCGAACTCGCTGCCGTAGGATTCCCTGAGGCTCGACTTCTCGGAACCGAGATCGAAGACTTTCATGAAGCCGGGACCCGCGAGATCGAGGTTGGCTTGGAGGGCGGCATCATAGTCGGCAATGGCCGCGGCGTCGGGGTGCCGCTCGGTGGCCGACTGGCGTAGCGAATCCAGCAGCGTGGCACGCCGGTCGTGCCGGTGGGCGTCGATGCCCTGGGGGCGCGAGAGACCGGGAGGGCCGGCCTTGGTGTCGGTCAGGTAGAGGTAGCTGTACTTCGCACCGAGGAAGCCGGGTCCCCGGGTGAGGTTCGGGTAGCCGATGAGGACGTAGGGGGGCACGCCGGAGGCCGCCGCCCCGCGTTCGTAGGCCACGGCGGAACCCACCGACGGGTAGACGACGGTGCCGCTGACCGGGCGCCCGGTGTGGACGCGGTTGGTGGCCGCGGCGTGCTCGTCGACGACGTCATGGTGCACGGTGAGCAAGGCGGTGACCCTCTCCATGAGGCGGGCGGTCTTGGCGAGGTGCTCGGTGACGCGGACACCGCGGACGGCGGTCTCGACCGTATCGTAGGCCGAGCCCCAAACCCGCTCGGACGGGTCGCCCCGGCGCTTGGGGTCGAAGGTGTCGATCTGTGACATTCCCCCACCCAGCCAGATAAAGATGCAGCTCTCGGCCTTGCCCCGTGCCATCCCCCCGGCGGCGGGAGATGGGGAGGGGATGAGGGCGGCGGAAGCAGCGGTTTTGAGGAAGGTGCGTCGGTGCATGGGAGAAGTTAGAAGTTTCAAGCTAGAGGTTGCAAGCGGGGAGGGCTCCCAGCGCTGGAGATCTGATCTGCTTCAAGGGCTAAAGATCATTTCCGGGGCATTGATGAGCGCCCATATGGCATCCTCGGCCCGGGTGCGCCACGCCTCGCTGAGCCGTGCGGAGGGGGGATCGCCCTGTCGGGCAACCCGTTCGTCCTCGAGTTTGATGGTGTTGGCTTCGGCACTGAGATGGTTCGTCCACGAAATGCGCCGGGGTAGGTGGAGAGGCTCCCGAAGTTCTGCCCCGGTGAGCCGTCCGTCGAATCCGGGAGAGAGGAGAGCCACGAAGGTGGCCCGTTCGTCGGCGGACGGCTCGCGGGTGTGAAACCGGAGGAAGAGTTCGTCGACGAGCGCATCCACGGTGAGATCGGGACGGAGGCACAGCGCCGTGATGGCCGAGCGGTCGGTGAGCCGCGTGACCCAGGTGCCGAGGGTGCCATTGGCGAGCGTGCCGGGCTGGAGCACGTTGGGGGCGGTGTCCCGCAGAGTGGCCGGCTCCTGCCGGGAGGTGCGCCAGCCGAACGACTCTAGCACATCCACTACGGCCTGGGCGCGCGGCAGCGCGAGGCTGGGGCGGTCGCGCTCGTTCGACAGCGAGACGAATTGCCAGGCGCGCCGGGGCTGGCCGAGATTGAGGAAGCGGTCGGCGGGGCGGAAGGCCTCGACGTCAAAGTTGAGTTCCTCGGTCTCGATGGGGAGGCCGCTGATGGCGTAGAGGCTATCGACGATCTGTTCGGCGGAGAGGCGGCGCCGCTGCGGGGCGGCGAAGAATCGGGTCTCGGGAGTTTCGGCCTTGTAGCTGCCGGGGCGCCGCTGGTAGGCCGCAGAGTTGAGGATGAGGCGGGCGAGGTGTTTGAGATCGTAGCCGTGAGACACGAGCTCGCGGGCCAGAAAATCGAGCAGTTCAGGGTGGCTGGGGGCATTGCCTTCCCAGTCATGCACGGGGGCGACAATGCCGGTGCCGAGGTAGCGGGCCCAGACGCGGTTCGCCATGACCTGGGCGAACCGCCGATTTTCGGGGCGGGTGATCTGGAGGGCGAGCCGCTCGCGCGTGCCCGACCCCTCGGAGGGGGGCGTGGCGACGAGTTCCTCGAACGGCCAGGAGGGGGCGACCGGCTTGCCGGGGTCGAGCGTGACTTTGATAAGCGACTTCCGATCCGTGAAAAAGCTGGAGGGCACGCTGCTTGACGCAGGGACTTTCACCGGCTTCTCCGCGAGGAGCGCGGCGAGTTCGAAGAGGTCACGCTGGGTGGAAGAGTGATAGGGCGAGTCGTGGCAACGGGCACATTTCATCTCGATCCCGAGAAAGGCGGTACCGAGGATGTGGGCTTTGGCAGCCATGGGGGCATCGTTCTCGCTCGCCATGGCGAAGCCCCCGGCACCGCCGTAGTACTTCGATCCCCGGAAGGTGACGAGTTCGGTGACGATCCGGTCGAGAGGCTTGTTGTCATAGAGCGCCTCGAAGAGGTAGTCCCTGAACGGGCCGGTGTTGTTGAGCGTGGGCTTCAGGAGGTTCGGGTTCTCGGCGAGCACGTCCTGCCAGTAGGGCACCCAGGCATCGGCCCAGCGTGGGTCCGCCAGGAGGCGGTCAATGGTTCTGGCGCGTTTATCGGGGTCGGGATCGGCGAGGAACGCGCGCGCCTCGTCCGCTGTCGGCGGGAGCCCGATGGTGTCGAAGGTGAGGCGGCGAAGGAACTCGAGATCTGAGGTGATCGCCGACCTAGTCAGCGCCGCGGTCCCGGAGCTGCCCCAGGGGGCACCAGCCTCCACCCAGCGCTCAAGGGTCGCGATCTGATCGGGCCTGAGCGGGTCACCTTTCGGAGGCATGCGGTCGTCGCCGGTGTCCTTGACCATCTCGATGAGGTAGCTGCGGGTGGCGTCGCCCGGCACGATGCTCGGCTCGCCCGAGTCGCCGCCGGCCAAGGCATGATCCCGCTCGTCGAGGCGGAGTCCCCCTTTCTCCTTCTCCCCATGGCACCGGAAGCAGTTGTCCGACAGGATCGGCAGGATCTCGCTCGCGAAATTGCTCGACGGCGATGAGGGGACGGCGGCACGGGCGATTTTCGCATCGATGAACCCGTCGATGGAGCCGTGGGGAAGTGGCGGGAGGGACTCGATATGGGCGCGGGCGAGCTCGTGGCGCTCGCCCCAGACGGCGTCCTGATCGGCCGACGCAGCGGCCCGGCGCCCGGCGTTTTTGGCGATCCAGGCCTCTTGGTGGCGACGGGCAAATTTCGGCCAGGTGGCGTCGGTGAGCGGGAATGCCGCGGTCGGAGTGGGAGCGATGACCGTGAATGGGGCGTCACCTTGCCGGATGGCCACAACGGTTTCGCCGAGCTCGGGCCGGAGCTTGGCGCCGCCGACGAGGCTCTCGAACCGGAGCCGGTGAGGCCGCCCGTCGGAGCTGAGCTTCACCAGCGATTCCGAGTCGCCGAGGCGCAGGGGGCGGATCCCGGGGGCGATGGCCTCGTAGTGCGTGACCGGGTTGTGTCCGTCGATGTTCTTCGGGACGAAGAACGGGGTGCGCGCGGCTTCTTCGCCGTCGATGAAGAGCCGCGATCCCCCGCGGGAGCGAATGAGCACGTCGAACTCACCCCGGGGAAGGACGACGTCACACCAGGCGCGGACGAGGATTGGGGATGTGCGGTCCGAGCGGACGCCCCAGCTGTCGTACTTTGGGGCGAGTTCGGGAAAGGCCATTGCTTCCTCGACGTAGCTGTCGTCGGGGGTGTTCGGCGTCCGCCTCGGCCACGCCGTGTGCGTCCCCACCCCCTCAAAGATCTCCACGAGAACCTCTCCGGGCCGCGGGTTGGCGGTTGGGGGTGCCGGCGGAACCCCAGTGTAGACGTAGCGCCCGAGGAGGACGTCGGCCGGCAGGGCAGTCCGGTGGATGGCCACGTTATCGAGGCTGCCATGCAGGCTGCTGGAGGGGTCGCCGTTACGCGCCGAGCCGATCCAGACGGCGTCGTTGTCCACGATGGGCGGACGATCGGTCGGGCCTTCGAGATCCCAGGCACCGTCCGATTCTTCGCCATCGACAAACCCTCGGATACTCCCCCCGTCACCGAACGTGTAGGTGACGGCGACGTGGTGCCAGCCGGTGCCCGCGGCGAACCCGGCGGTCGTCGTCCAGCGATGGTAGCCGAGGTCGCTTGCGAACAGGAAGCTCGGCGAGGCGGTGCCGCCGGTGGCGCGGAGGCGGAGGGCATAGTTCTGGTTTTCCTTGGTCGACGCGGTGTCGGAATAGGTGCGCCCTTTTCCCACGAGGTAGACGTTCTGCCCTTCGCCCACGGAATCCAAGCTCACCCAGGCCTCGAGGGTGATCGAGTCGCCATTGGTAAAATCGAGCGGGCTCGCATCGCCGGGATCGGCGATGGTGAGGTGCGCGCCCCTGCCGTCGAACGCTGCCGCAGGGTTCGAGTCCCCGAACCCGCCGAACTCGGGGGAGGCCGGGCCGTTGTCGAGGAAGTCGACGGTGCCGTGGGTGGCGAATGTTGCCGGATCCGGTGTTCCATCAAAGAGGAGGGCCTTCGCCGAGGGGGCAAGAAAAAGGCAGGGAAAGAAGGCTAGGGCTGGGAGGCGCATGGGGGCGATCTAAAAAAATACCGGCGACGTTGGGACGAGCTTTCAC
>CAZKYJ010000274.1:0-6734 GCA_964556355.1 uncultured Verrucomicrobiales bacterium
CTTCCGAGCGATCCCGCGAATCGAAGGCGGCGCGGTGTCGATTCGCTGGCCGTCGCGGGCGGGAGCTACCTATCGGATCGAGAGTTCCATCAACATCGCGGCACCTTCATGGAGCCTGGTGGCGGAAAGCGTCGCGGCGTCTGCCGCGACCGAAACGGCATTCGATCTGGGGTCGTTAGAGTCGGGTGCGCAGGCGTTCTACCGCGTGGTCCTGGAGTAGCGCGACGGGGGCGGGCGTTGGTGGCGGGTCGCCCCATCGATTGGGCGGGGATCCTAGTCGACGGGTGCGGCCGCGGGCAGCGCCTGGCCGAGGAATCCGACGATATCGAGGTAGAGCGCGTCGCCTCCGCTGGCGAGGACATCGTAGTGGGCGCCGCCAGGAACTTCGCGCCAGACTTTGTGAGGGGACGCTAACGCATCGAAGATCTGGCGGCCGTGCCGCGGGCGGATGTAGGTGTCGGCGAGGCCGTGGACGATCATGCTGGGTGCGCTGATTTCGGCAGCGGCTCGGACGGGGGAGATGGCGTCGGGATCCAACCCGGCGCGGTAGCGACAGATCTGGGCGACGAGCGGACGGAGGAGCGAACCGGCGATGCCGAGGCGGTCGCGGGCAACCTCGCGGGTCAGGTCGCCGAGGTTCGCGAACGTGGAGACCGACACGACGGCCGTAAAGCGGTCGTCTTGGGCGGCGGCTTGGAGCGCTTCCGCCCCGCCCCGCGAGATGCCGTAGATACCGTAGGGAGGAGCCAGGTCGAACCGTTCGATCGCCGCGTCGAGAACCGCGCGTGCGTCCCCGGCCTCGAGCATGCCATAGGTTGCGAACCGGCCGGTGCTTTCGCCGTTGGAGCGGGCGTCGAAGGCGACGCAGCGGAAGCCGGCGGCGCAGAGGCGCTCGGCGACCGGGAAGGCATCCTCTTTGATCGCACAGCGTCCGTGGAGCATGAAGATCGTCCCCCGCGGGGGGGCTCCCGGAGCTGGCGGGGGGACGCGGCCCGACTCCCGCATCCGGTCTTGGAGGCGACGGAATTTTGTCGCGGTGCCGGGGTGCGGCGAAGGCCCGATGAGGTAGGCCGCGAGAGTTGTTCCGTCGGTGGCTGTAGCGGCGAATCGGTCGATGGTGAGACCGGACACGCCGGGGGCGGCAAGGGTTCTGAGATGACGCTCCTCCAGCACGCGTCCCCGGGTGACAAGGAGCCGCGACGAGGCCTCCCAAGCGAGGACGAAGGCGATGGTTACAAGTAAGAGGATGATGGTGGAAGCAACGGTCACCAGCCTTTTCACCGGAGATGGGGCGGACGGACGCCGATCCTGCGGCATTGCCGGACGATAATTCTCCCTGTTCGTTGCGGCGCCCATGGGTGTGACCTGCCTTTGAGACCCCGTCACGGCGGGCATGTTCGCTTATTGTCGGGCCGAGTTGCAGTGGCGGGTTATCAGCGGTCGTTTGAAGAATGTTGCGGATCTGGATTGTGCACTTCTTGGCGGGGGTGCTGATGGTCGCGGACGGGGCGGAGGCTCCTCCCCCGGTCGTGGAGATCGCGGTCGGGCGGGTGGAGCGCCCGGCACGGGTGGTGACACGGCGGCACTTCGGCCTGGTCGGGCGCGCGGCGAGCGATCCGGCGGTGGCGGAAGACGAGCGCTACCAGAAGGCCTTGGCCTACCTGGCTCCCGGTTATTTCCGGGTTGTCGGTGGGCGGGAGAATTGGTTGCTGGAGGACGGTCGCTCGTGGGATGCAGATCGGGTCCTGCGCTCGATCCGCGCGGTGCAGCAGTCCCTCCCCGCGGCGTCGGAGATCACGGTGGTGATCGACCGGTGGCCCGACTGGATGGACGCGGACGGAGACGGACGGTTGGACGCGGAACGCCAAGCGGATTTTGGTGCCCATTGCGCTGATCTGGTGGCCATCTGTCACCGGCTCGAGAAACCGGTGGGTGGCATCGAGGTCACCGAGGGGCTGGACGCGGCCTACGAGATTGCCCCACGAGCGGCGGGCGATCCATCGCGGGCTCTGGAGCTGGCGGAACTCCTCTCGTGGACCGTTCTCTCGATCCGCGAAGTGTGGCCCGAGGCGCCAGTGATGGCCCCGGGCGCGCGGGCGGTGGACAACGCGCCGTTCCATCGCGGGTTGGCGCTCTCGCTCTCGTTCGGAGGATACGCTGCCTACTCGGTACGCTACCAGGCGGAATCAGCCGCGTGGGGCGCCGGACCCGCCGCCGCGCTCGGCGAAGTCGCCGCGATCCTCGCCCTGCAACCGCAGCCGATGGATTTCGTCCTCAGCGAGGTGGCGCCACCGGATCTCGAAGGGATGCGCTCCGCTGCCTGGGACGCCTGGCTCGCCGTCGTGGCGATCAAGGCTGGGTGCGATGCCGTGGCGGCCGGCTCCGATTCGGGAGGGAACGGGGCGCGGCTCGGACCTGACCTCGCGGTCCTCCCTAGCGGCCACCTCATGCGGCTCGCGAACACGATGCTGGCGGGAAAATTGATCGCGGAGTGCGAGCTGACCGGCGCCAGTGAGGGGGTTGCCGTGCTGGCCATGCGGGAAGGGCGGGGGCCGACCGTCCTCCTCGTCAATGGAAACCCCGATAGCCGGATCGTGGAGCTGGGAGACGGGGCGTGGGAGGCGACCCACTCGCTAACCGTGGAGGGAATCGAGGAGGCTCCACTGGCCGGACCGGGGAGGGTGGAACTCCCCGGCTACGGCGTGATGGTCGTACGGTGAAACTCCCGGCAGGACGCCGGAGCCGCGGGGCAGCGCGCTACGCGGGGAAGCGGTAGCCGTCGCGGTACTCGCGCGTGAGGAGCGCCTTCGCTTCGTCCGAGCCCTTGGTCAGCACTTCCTTTGCGGGATCCCAGCCGAGGGTCTCGCCGGTGATCATGGCGATGAGGCCAAGATGGCCTGGGACAGCTGAGTGGTGCGCGACGCTAACCGGGGTGATCGTCTTTTCGCCGCTCTTGATGCAGTCGAGGAAATTTCGGTGGTGGCCGGGGGATTTGAAGATGCGCACTTTGGCGATGTCGTCCGGGAGCCCTCCCTTCTGTTTCCAGTCGGGGTTCGAGACTTCGAAAGCGCCCCGATTGACGTAGACCCAGCCATTTTCACCGATCCACTTGGTACCCATCTTGATCCCGTCGGTGCCGGCGCTGGCGATGGTCATCGGGGTTCCGTCTGGATAGGTGCATTCGACTTTGTAGGAGGTGGCCGTGTTCCAGACGGCGTCGCGCGGCGGGAACTCGCCCGTGCCGGAGATCTCGACCGGGCCGGTGTTGTCCCAGTCCATGCCCCAGTGGGCGATATCGCAGTGGTGGCCGATCCAGTCGAGGAGCTGGCCACCGCCGATGTTGTAGTCCCACCGCCAGTTCCGGTGCACGCGGCCTTTGATGTAGGGCTGCATGGTGGCGGGGCCGATCCATGTCTCGTAGTCGAGTTCGGCGGGAGGTTCGGACGGATCCATGAAGTCCTTGGTCTTGGCGAAATCGTTGTGGCCGGACGGGAGGCCGACCTCGATGCGCGAGATCTTGCCGAGGAGCCCGTTGCGCACGATTTCGCAACCGTAATAGAAATTGTCTGTGGAGCGCTGCCACGAGCCGGTCTGCCAGACGACATCGGCGGCGTGGACGGCTTTCACGATGGCCTGCTGCTCGGCGATGGTGCGGGAAAGCGGCTTCTCGCCATAGATATGCTTGCCGTTCTTGGCCGCCTCCACCGAGGTGAGGGTGTGCCAGTTGTCCGGGAGCGCCAGCATGACGGCATCGATGTCATCGCGCGCCATGAGTTCCTTGTAATCGTGGTAGGCCTTGCAGTCCTCGTTCTTGTTGCGGCCGTTGATGGCGCCGACGGCGGCGTCGAGGGCGCTCTTGTCGACATCGCAGGCGGCGACGACCTGGCAGTCTTTCTCCCGTTGGAAGTTGCCGGTGTTGCCGGGTCCCATCATGCCCCAGCCGACGACCCCCATGGTGATGCGCTCGGAGGGGGCGACGGCGCCGTCTTTGCCGAGGGCGGATGCGGGGATGACGGTCGGGAAACCGAGGGCGGCGGTCGAGGCGGCGGCGGATTTGAGGAAGTGGCGGCGGTTCATGGGATTTCTAGGATTCAGGGGTTCAGTTTTCGGAATTCAGGTGGGAAAGGTCGAGGGGGTCATCGAGCTGGGCTTGCAGGGACTGGAGATCCGCCAGGAGCGCCTGCGCGCGACCGGTATCTTCGAGCGGATGCATTTCGGCGGGATCGTCGGCGAGGTCGAAGAGCAGGGCGGTATCCGCACCCGGGTAGACGATCAGCTTGTGGCCGTCCTTGGTGATGCTGCGCTGGGCGTCGAGGTAGGCGCCGTAGATGGCCGGGTAGTATGAATCGGTGCGCCCGTCGTTAAGGAACGGGAGGAGCGAGTGGAACTCAACCACTTCGGGCACCGGTGCACCGGCCAGCTCGAGGGTGGTGGGCATGATGTCTTGGAGGTAGATCGGGGCGGCGATCTTTTTGCCCTCAGGGATGCCGGGCCCGGCGAGGAGGAAGGGGACGCGAACGCTGTGATCGAACATGTTCTGTTTGCCCATGAGCCCGTGGTGGCCGACGGCGAGGCCGTGGTCGGCGGTGAAGGCAATGACGGTGTCGTCCGCCTTGCCGGTGGCTTCGAGCGCGTCGAGGATACGACCGATCTGGGCGTCCATGTGGGTGATGATGGCGAAGTATTCTTGCCGGTGCACGCGGACGGCGTGCTCGGTGCGGGGAAACGGCGCGAGTTTCTCGTCGCGGAGGCCGCGACCGGATTTCATCGGCTCCGCGTAGGGGTACTCCGGCAAGAAATCGTCGGGGACTGCGATTTCATCGACGGGGTACCGGTCGACGTATTCTTGGGGTGCCTGGCGCGGATCGTGGGGCGCGTTGAAGGCGAGATACATGAAGAACGGGGCTTCGGTGGTGGCATCGCTGAGGAACTCGACGCCGTCATCGGCGAGCACTTCGCTCCAGTGCTTGCCACCTTTCCAGAATCCGTCGTATTTCGGGTCGGTGGGAGACCACGGGTCATCGCTGCCGTCGGCGGGTGGGCGGTTGTAGCCGGCGGGGGTCTGGTTCGGCATACCTGGGCGCTTGTTGCGTGAGAAGTCGAAGCAGGTGGCTGGATCGGTGTTGATGTGCCACTTGCCGGAAAAGAAGGTGTCGTAGCCGGCATCGCTGAGGAGCTGGGGCCAGAGGCGCCCCTGGTCGCGGAACTGGGAATTGAGATCCTTCGAGGCCTGCTCGGCGTGCCAGACGCTCAGCCCGGTGATGAGCATGTGGCGGCTGGCGACGCAGACCGCCCCGCTCCACGAGCCCATGTTGTAGGCGTGGGTGAACTCGGTGCCACGGGCGGCCCAGCGGTCCAGGTTGGGCGTTGCGACCTCGCCGGAGTTGATGGTCTCGTAGGCCTGGTCGTCGGCGAAGATGAAGAGGATATTCGGCTTGGCCGAAGCTGCGGCGACGGTGAGCGCGAGGACGAGGAGGCAAAGAAGGGGTTTCGGCATGGGGCACGGCGGGGGTTCCCTCGCACATCCTACGGGAGGGCCAGGGACTTTTCGAGGATTTCTTTGGCGACGTCGGCGGCGGTCTGGTTGGCTGACAGCGGATAGCTTCCTTGGACGACAACGGTGACAACGAGCTTCGGATTCTCGAACGGCGCGAAGCCCGTGAACCACGCGATGCTCTTGTCGGCGACGCGCTCGCCGGGCATATTCAGCGAGCCAGACGACCCCGAAACGGCCACGAGGGGTGAATGCGCATTCCTGGCGCTGCCACTTGAACTGTTGACGGCATCGAACATTGCCTGGCGAAGCATTGCGACGTGGGCGGGTGAAACCGGGAGCATGGACGGCAGCGGTACAGTCGGCTCATTTCGCGCGCCGGTTTTGTTTTCGACTACCGAACGAAGGAGCGAGGGAACTACGAAGGAACCGCCGTTCGCAATGGTGATGGTCATACGAGCTACCTGAATTGGGGTTGCTTGGTTCCAGCCATATCCCGTGGCCGTGTTCATTGTGTCGTTGATGCGCCACTCCGTTTGATGGCCCTGCTCATGCTTGATGCGATCAAATGTCCAGCCGGATTGCTCATTCGGGAGAATACCGGACGAAGCGCCAAAACCCATTTTGCGAGCCGCCGAGAAGAGTTCATCGGAATCCATACTTGAACTTAGATTGTGGAAGTAGTTGAGGCAGCGAACTGCCAAAGCCGATCGCATATCGACCATGCCGTGCCCGTCCTGCTTCGAGCAACGCATGAAACGGTCGCCAAACTCAAAACTTCCGTCGCATTCGAAGACGCTGTCAGCGATTTGCTGATCTGCGGCAAGGGCGGTGACATAGCAATACGGAAAAGTGGGTGTGTAACTCGTAGTCGCCCGGTTGAGGAGCGGCTTGCCGGCGTCGCCCATGATGCGATTCCACGTCTCGTTGTCGAGGCCGTTCGCGAAAATGTTAGGACCAACGGAAGGCTTAGAGACGAGAGACAGAATCTCGCCGCTGAGGGGATCCATTACGACGACTCCTGCGCGCTCGACGTCGGCGAGGGCGGCGTCGGTGATCGAGAGGATGCGACTGTCGAGGGTGAGGTAGACATCATCGCCAGCGCTGAGATTACCATCGGATTGTTTCTCGATGCCCATGTTGCCAATAGCTTCCCCGTCTTGACCGAAGCGGATCGTCCCGATGGCATGCGCGCCGACGCGCGCGAGCGGGTGGTGGCGGGGTTGGGTATTGTCTGAGG